>DAORUG010000083.1:0-13202 GCA_035433125.1 Flavobacterium sp. | reverse complement strand
TCATTATTTGATTACTAATAAATTACTGTCTTCATTGGCATCAACCCAATGTTTTACATTGGCTTCAATATTTACATAATCTCCTGATTTCAATTCAATTGATTTGCCGTTTACATCTTGGAATACAGCATTTCCTGTCACACAAACTAAAAGTGCAGGAACTTTTGTAATATGCTCTTTCAACTGTCCTCCCGATGCAATTTGCAACGAAATTACTTTAGATTCAGTAGGTTCAAATATTACTTTTGTTTGAACGGGTTTATCCTCTGTATGTAAGTCTTTTAAATTCATTTTACTTATTTTGGGTTACGACAAAAATTCCTCTTATTTGATTTTCTTTATATCCTGTGGCCTGATCTTTTGGATAGAGTTGGGCTATTTTTTTGAGCATGTTGGGTTTTATGTCCAAATCATTTGAACCGTGACATTGCAAACACATTGCATTGGTTTCTATCGGAAAGTATCCTGTAATTTTGCCATCAGACTCCGTGAATTTTGGGGTCATTTTTTCGCCTTTCGAAATTTTTTCTTTCAATTCATTGATGAAATCTGTTTCGTTTTGGGTTGCTTTATTTAGTGGATTTCTTGGCTTGTCCGAAACTCTTTTCAGGGTTGCGTTAAATGCTGTGCCCATACTATCCGTGAGCACAATGGCTTTGGTACTGCAAAACTCAATTGCTTTTTCGGTGCCTTGCGTATTGATGGCATTCATTAGATTCTTCCCTAAAACTCCTTTGGTCTCAACCGCATATTTCTGAAGTATTTCTTTACTTTCTTCTGAAATTACGGTTGTTTCCTCTTTCGATTTTTTGTTGCAGGAGATCATTAAAAATCCCAATGCAATAAAAATAGATACTTTTATTTTATTCATAACCCAGTTTTTTTTAATGATTATTTATTTGGATTTTTTCCCATTCCTCGACCCATACCTTGTCCCATTCCTTGACCGTTTTTATGATTTTGCTGGAAATGATCTTCAAACCATTCCGGTGTTTCTATTTTATTTTCATAGATATAGGTAGCAATCTTTTTTAAATCGTCTTCGGAAAATGCTTGTTTCGGCATTGCTTTAAATTTATTGACGGCTCCAATCATCAAGGCGTTTTCGGCTTTTGGATCAGCTGCATAAGCCACGACAGCATTGACAAAATTCTCTTTATTGTCAAATTGCATCGAATATCTTTTCTTCACGGCAATCATTGGCGGAGCAATAATTTCATCGTGGGATTTGGTTGTCACGCTATGGCAAGCATAACATTTTTGCTTAAATAATGCCAAGGCTTCGGCATTTTCAGATTCAGATACAGAAGATGAATTAATACCAAAATCTCCTGACGATTTCTGTTTGTTGCAACTCGAAAAAACGACAAGCAGAACAACTAATTTTATAAAATTTGTTTTCATTTTTTTTCTATTTAATCCACATTTCGGCGGGCATTCCTATTTTCAAACTGCCGTCATTTTTCACATTTACTTTCACGGCATAAACTAGGTTGACGCGTTCTTCTTTGGTTTGGACCACTTTTGGCGTAAACTCGGCTGATGATGCAGTCCAAGAAATCGTTCCTTGATAGGATTTCATCTCTTTTTCGGCATCAATTTTTATGGTCACGTTTTGTCCTACTTTTATTTGGGACAATTGGGTTTCGCTCACGTAAACACGCAATGTCATTTCCGAAATATCGGCGATTTTATAAATGGGTTTCCCGAAAGCGGTTACTTCATTAGGTTCAGCATATTTTGATAAAACCGTTCCTTTTATCGGATTGATGATTTTGCTTTTCTGGATTTGGTCGTTGATTTTTTCGATTTGCACATCAATCGATTTTACTTCGTTGACGATGGGCGCATTTTGGGTCTCCACGCTTTTTATTTGTTCCAAAATGACACTCACTTTCCCGTAAATTTCATCCACTTGACGCTTGGTGGCGGCATTTTCGGCAAACATATTTTGGATTCTTTTTTTCTCGATTTGGGCTGTTTTCAGTTGTTCCTGCAAGACTTTTATTTGCGACAACACATTGGCCGATTTGGAATAAACGGTACTTTTCGAAGCCAACAATTGCTGTTTGTTGAAATACAATTGGGTCGTATCAATCAAACCCACTTGGATTTTTGGTTCCAAAATATCGCCTTCTTCAAGTTTTAAATATTCGATTTTTCCGTTGGCTTCCGCCGAAATCGTGACTTCGGTGGCTTCAAAATTGCCGTAACCATCGGCTTTGTCGTTGTTTTTGTTGCAAGAAATGAGACTTGCAAATATCAGGAATGGGATTATTTTTTTCATATTTTCATTTTTACACCTTTGTCAAAGTTTTAAACTTTGACAAAGGTTGTGTTATTAATTTCCTTTAGTAACTTGATAATTCGCTTTCGCCAAAGCCAATTGAATTTCGTGCAACTTTTGATTCGTTCTGGCTTCGTATAAATTCGTGAATTCCACCAAATACTCTGAAGTGGTTATCACGCCATTTTTCAATTGGGCATTGGCCGATTTTTCGACATATTCCCTTAAACCAATAATTTCCGTATCGGTTTTGATGATTTCCTCGGATTTCTTGATTTCGTTGTTCATTTCCTGCAATTGCAATGAATTGTTGAGCAAAAAAGTTTCTTTTTCGGTAGCGACAATATCGGCTGAAACCGTTAATGCGTCTTTTTCGGCTTTCGATTTGTTCCAGTCAAAAACATTCCAATTAGCTCTCAAACCAACCATCAAAATGGGTTGATACGAATTGTCTATCATATTCAACCCCGGATTTCCATAACCTGCAATACCGAAGGCATTAATTTTGGGTAAATTGCTTTTGGAAATAACCGTTTTCGAAGCTTCAATTTGTTGGTCTTGCAATTCAAAATATTTCAATTCCGGACGATTGTTTGCAGCCGTTTCTTCTGTAATTATAATTGGTTTTTGCAAAATGGAAGTTTCCGGAACGGTTGTAAAAGTCAAGGAAGAAAGGTTTTCGAACAAGCGTTTTTTGTCGAATTGAATTTCCGAAAGTTGCTGCTTGATTTTCAGGTTTTCGGCTTCCAATACTTTTTCCGAGGCTGGAAGAATCGCACCATATTGAATTCCCGATTTGACTTCTTTTATTTTGGAAACCAATTGTTCCTGCTTGGAAATCAAAAGCTGTTTTCGTTCCTGCAAAAACAAAATGGAAAAATACAATTGGTTGATTCTGGGTTTCAGTTGGTACAAATTGACTTCAACTTGTTGTTGCTGGGTTTTGGTTTGGGCTTCCTTGAGTTGGGAATTGGCATCAATCAAACCGCCGTTGTAAATGAGTTGGTTGACGTCAAAATTCGCTCGATATTGGTCTTTATTCAAAGGCTCAAGAAGTGGATTTGGAATCGTGGTCACTTGATTTTGATACGTACCTTGGGCAACCAAATCAATTTTTGGGAGTTTTCCGGTTTTCAAAGCATCGACTTCGTAATCGGATTTTTGTTGCAACAATCCAATTTGTTTGGCAATGGGATAATTTTTATTGGCCAAAGCATAACAATCTTCCAAAGTCAATGATTGCTGCGCATTGGAATAAAACGTAGCCAATAAAAAGGATGTAATTAGTATTCGTTTCATCTTTTTATGGAATTTATAATTTGTTCGGCAATGCTGGTTTTTCGCTCTTCCATCATCGTGTTAAACTCTGTATCCGAAATTTGAAGCATTCCTTTAATCATCATTTGCGCCGCAAAAGGAAAAACAGCCATTGAAATCATATTCATCAAAAGATGTTTTGGATTAATGGGTTTGATAATTCCATCGGCGATTTCTTTTTCGATTTGGGCAATCAATAATGTGGGATTGGGTCTGTTTTCATTTTTTAAAAACGACATTACAAACTCGGGATTATTGTTCATTTCCTGGATTACAAATTGGGGCAAATAAGGATTCAGCATTACAAACGAAATATAACTATGGGTAAACTTTTTGATTTTATCAAAAACGCTGTCATTGGATTTAAAAATCTCGTTGATTTGCGGTGCCAACTGGCTAAACGCATTCATAAAAACAGCCTGAAACAGCAACTCTTTATTCTTGAAACAATAATGCAACATCGCTTTGTTGATACCCGCTTCATCTGCTATTTCCTGCATTCTCGCTCCTGCGAATCCTTTCTTTTGGAACACAATTCGGGCGGCATTGAATATTTTTTCTTCGGTTGTCATCTTGATTTAACTATACGGTTTAACCATTTGGTTAACAAAGGTAGATAAAAAAAGTATTCCAGCAAGAAATACTTTCTTTATTTTTAAAGCTTTGAAAATTAATAGTTAGTTTCTCTTGTTCCTCCGTGCTTAAAAGCAACAATACTCAATATTTTTACATTCAAATACAAGAACATAAAAAACTGGATTAACGGATTGTGCATTACAAATTTCTGAAATCGTGTTATTTTCTTTGTCATAATTTCTATTTATTATTCAGGAATTAACCACCAAAAAGGTTTCATTTTGGCTTTGTAAAGGAAAGCATAATGCAAGGCTAATTTTACCCAATGTCCCGCTAAACCTAGCGCTCCGAAGGTTTTATTCAAGTCTCTTCCGCCAGAATTGGCATATTTTTTATAATCCGGCACAATTGGATACGTAGTGATGCTGATGCCTCTTCCTTTTAGAATTCCGTAACCAGAAGAAGCGATACAAGCGGCACCCATATTTCCCATAGAACCTTTGTGATGCACGGATGGTTTCCCGGATTTGATACTGTCTATAATATTGTCGGCCACTAATTTTGCCGTAATTCCCGATGGCATTCCTGTTCGTGGCGGTGACGGAAAAATATCAGTTCCGTTTTTACTTTTTCTAGGTTTCGAAATGGTATGCGGTGGAGCAAAAGCAATTCCAGGAGCAAAAATATTGGGATAACTTGGATTTTGATAGGTTTCCGGCCAATCCTGAACTGTCCATTCTTCGTAAGGTCTTGGTGTATAATCAGCGTCAACAATCATAAAACCTTTAAAAAGTTTATCGGTAATATCCGTTTCATTTTTGTCAAAAGCTTTGAAACCGTGCCCTGAAAAGGAAGGAATTAGCATCGCAAAATCAAATTCTTCGGTTTTGTGTTCTCCTTCCAGATTTTCGTAATGCGCTTTTCCATTCTCTACTTTTGAAACTCCGGCTCCCAAAATCCATTTTATACCTCGGTCGGCAAAAACCATTTCCACTAATTCGTCCGAGTGCATTGGTTTTCCTCCAACACTCATCAACATTCCGTCCATTCCAAAATCGCCCAATTTGTATTCGTTCGAAATCCAGGTAATTTCGACTTTATCTCTTACTTTGTGATTGTTGAGTTCTTGTTCTACATTCAAAATATATTCAAAAGCAGCTCCTTGGCAAGTGGCTTTAGGATGTCCCGTTCCTATTAGGATTTTTGCTTTTTCGTTGGACGATTTTAATTTTTGAATCAACTCATTCAAACCTTGCCAAGCGTGTTCTGCGTGATCGTAAGTGCAAACCGAATACGCTTTATTGGTGCCGGGAATCAATCCTTCGGTCAAGTCAAAAGCGAGTTTTGGTCCTGTGGCATTGATGAGATAGTCATAGGTCACTTTTTCTTGGGTTCCAGCTTTTTCTCCATACAGATATTCAACCGAAACGAAAGGTTTGTCTTCCAATGAATCGCCTTCGGGATGAAAAGAAACGACTTTGGCTTGAATGTATCCAATGCCTTTCCTTTTGTAGAGAGGTTCCAGCGGAAAATATATTTCTTCAGCTTTCATTCTTCCAATTCCAACCCAAATATTGGAAGGCACCCACTGGTAATTTCTATTAGGCGAAACTACTATAACTTCATGCTCTTTGGAAAGCTTCCGTCTTAAATGAGCTGCTGCAGTATGGCCTGCAATTCCTGCTCCAAGTACTACTACTTTTGACATAATGAATAATTTGTTTAACCAAATATAATTCATTGATTTAGAGCAGTTGGTAACAATAGTTACACAAGAAATAATTACGTGAAATGAATTGGTGTTTTATTGGAATTATTTCAAATCTTTCTTTTGAAACTCGATAAACAATTCGGAATTAGCTCTTGGTTTGATTGAATTATGGCAAGTCTCCATAATTTTAAAGTCAAAATAATCTTTAAAAAGCTTCTCATATTCGTTTTGGCTTCCGCCAAAAGGTGGTCCGGATTCAAATGTTTTATTGAACAACAAACCAACCAAAAGTCCTTTGTCTTTTAAAATTTTATGCATTTCCACAACGTATTTTTCTCGCATTGTGGGAGGCAATGCACAGAAAAAAGTCTGTTCAATAACCAAATCATATTTTCCTTGATGGGCAAAGAAATCTCCCAAGACAATTTTGATATTGGGATAACTTTTGAATTTTTCTTGAAGGTTTTCCACCAATGTTGGCGCGATATCTATAAGCGTAATATTAGTAAAACCCTGACTTAAAAGATATTCCGCTTCGTGAGAATTACCACAGCCGGGAATTAAAATACTGATATTCTTATCTTCTAAAGTATCAATATATTCTTTTATTGGCGGAGAAACTTTGCCTAAATCCCAACCCGTGGCATTGGTTTTATATTGAGTTTCCCAATACTCTTGGTCTAAGCGTTTTTCATTGTCCATCATATTCCATTTTATAATCTCCGATATGTTTTTCGTTATCGAGAATCATTTTTTTATGTTTGAAATAATTGAAAATGCCAATTAAAAAAATCACAAAAGAACTTATGAAAAGAAACCATTCAATGATAAAACTGTTCTCTATTTTTAGCAAACTTTCCAAACTAAGGCCCGCTACAAAAAAATACATTGATGTTCGCAAAAAAGCTAAAAATGTCGATTGATTGGCTAAGATTGTTCTTTGCAAAGCCAATCGTTCTCTTAAAATAAGGTCTTTATTTATTTGTTTTTCTATCATTTATTTCTTTTTGCAAGTAGAAAACCCTAAAACTGTATATAAAGGGCAAAAACCTATGAAACTTGTGAGTAAAAACACAACTGCTAAAACACCTAAAACTAGTGCAGCAGTACCTTCAATAGCCTTGGTGAAGTACAAAAAACCTATAATAATTGCAAAAATAATTCGAGAAATTCTGTCTGCTGAACCCATGTTTGTTTTCATGATAATTAAATTTAAATTGGTTAAAATATTATGATTTTTTTGGTGATTTTATAAACATATTAAATAACAATCCTCCCATTGCTGCACCGTATAAAGTGCTATTTAAGGGTTTTGATGTTATGGTACAAGTTCCAGAAGCGCATCCTATATAAAAATAATATACATAACCCGCAATTGCTCCAACTACGACTCCAATTCCTGTGATTATTATTGTTTTCTTATTCATTAATTGCTTTTTTCCACTATAGATTTTACTATTTCTTCCTTAGACAAAACGCCCGATTGACGCCACAATTGTTTTCCGTTTTGAAATAAAATCATAGTGGGAACTCCACGAACCTGATATTGAGAGGCCAATTGTTGGTTTTTGTCCACATCAATTTTAATTATGGTAATTCTTTCTCCTAGATTGTCTTTCACTTGTTTTAAAATTGGCGCCAGCGTTTTACAAGGGCCACACCAAGTCGCAAAAAAATCAATTAAAACCGGTTTTTCTGAGTTTATAATGGTATCAAACTTTGTGCTCATTTTTTTGAATATTTATTGTTTGGTACTGCGCAACCATTTGGCCCACAGCCTAAATTGAAAACAGCCTGAAATAAAAAAAACAATCCGAATGCTATAAAAAACCATTCTCTAGTGGTGTAGGCTTGAACGAATAAAAAAAGGGAAAAAGCCAATCTCACCCATCTCATCGCATGCCAATTTGTAAATAGTAGATTTTTCATTTTATTTTAATGTTGACGGACATACATAATTGGTAGTTTTTATTGCTGTTTTTTTGATAGAGGCAAATCCACCTAAAACATTTACGATGTTATGATATCCCCTTGCTTTTAATATGGAAGCGGCAATCACCGAACGATATCCACCGGCACAATGAACATAAAATTCTTCTTCTTTTGGAAATTCGGCAATATGATCATTGATGAAATCCAAAGGAGTAGAATAAGCTCCTTCGACATGCTCAGCGGTAAATTCTCCTTCTTTTCGAACATCAAAAACGGGAACATTTTCTTCCATCAATTCTTCTAGACTATTGGCAGTAACCCAATTTACGGTGTCGTATTCTAATCCTTCATTTTTCCAGGTTTCAAATCCACCTTTCAAGTAGCCTAAAGTATTGTCATAGCCTACTCTAGCCAAACGTGTAATACTTTCTTCCTCTCTTCCGACTGGAGTTACTAAAAGAATTGGTTGTTTGATATCTGGAATTAAAGCACCAACCCAAGGCGCAAAATCGCCGTCAATTCCAATGAATATCGACTGTGGAATATGTCCTTTGCAGTAATCATCCTGGTGTCTAACATCAAGAATAACGGTATCGATTTTATTGGCAACTAATTCAAAAGTTTCTGCATCATAAGCAATAGCTTCGCTAATAATGTCTTCTACATTTTCATATCCTTCTTTGTTGAGCTTCACATTCATCGGAAAATAAGAAGGTGGCGGCAATAAACCATCCGTAACTTCCTTGATAAATTCTTCCTTAGTCATATTGGCACGAAGCGCATAATTGGTTTTCTTTTGGTCACCAATAGAACCAATAGTTTCTTTGCTTAAATTTTTACCACAAGCACTTCCGGCACCGTGAGCGGGATAAACAATTACATCATCTGCCAGAGTCATTACCTTGTTTCGCAAACTATCGTATAAAATTCCAGCCAATTGTTCCTGAGTCATATCCGCCGCTTTTTGAGCTAAATCGGGACGCCCCACATCTCCCAAAAATAAAGTATCGCCACTAAAAAGCGCATAATCTTTTCCGTTTTTGTCTTTCAAAAGATAGCACACGCTTTCTAAAGTGTGACCCGGAGTATGCAAAACGGTTATGGTGATTTCTCCTAAACGAAATACTTCACCATCTGTGGCAATATGGGCTTTAAAACTAGGATTGGCAGTGGGTCCAAAAATGATTGGAGCCCCTGTTTTTTCAGCTAAAGTAACGTGACCACTTACAAAATCGGCGTGGAAATGAGTTTCAAAAATATACTTAATCTTTGCATTATTTTTATTGGCTTTATTGATGTAAGGCTGTACTTCACGCAACGGATCAATAATGGCAACTTCGCCTTTACTTTCTATATAATAAGCACCTTGTGCTAAACAACCTGTATAAATTTGTTTAATTTTCATTTTTCAAAGTGTTTTATACTGTAAATTTATTTATTTTTTTATCTATTCCGTTTCCTCAAGTCACATTTTAGGAAATTATTAAGATAGGAAAAGTTCTCTTATGATGATGTAAATTCCCATAGCAAGTACAAACCAACCAAAACTGGTTTTAAGCTTTTCGTCTTCCACCTTTTTAGCAATAAAATTGCCAATAAAGATACCAATTATAGAGGCTAAAGTAAAGTATTCCAGTAGTTTCCAGTCAATAATTTGATTACTCATTATATCGCCTGTAAAACCAATTAAGGATTGCGCTGAAACAATAAAAAGTGAGGTTCCAACTGCCATTTTCATTGGTGTTTTGGCAAAAAACAGCAAAGTAGGAACAATCAAAAAGCCTCCTCCTGCTCCCACAAATCCAGAAACAAGCCCAATTAAAATTCCCATTAGAGCTATTTTGAAATAATTGAGTTGTACGTCCTCGACAACTATTTTTTCTTTAAAAGGTTTTATCATTCGAACCGAGGCAAAAATCATAACAATGGCAAAAACAACCATAATAAGAATGGACTTAGTCAAAATGAAATTATCAGACGAAAAAATAATTTCTGGAATTCGGGGAACGAGAATTTTTCGAGTAACAAAAACGGATACTATTGCCGGAATCCCAAACAAAATAACTTTATAGAAATCGACTAATTTTTGTTTGGCTTTGTGAATTCCGCCAACTAATGAAGTGGTGCCAATTACAAATAAAGAATAGGCTGTGGCCAATGTTGGTTCGATTCCCATCACATAAACCAAAATAGGAACCGAAAGTATGGAACCGCCGCTACCTAACATTCCGAGGGTCATACCTACAAAAACCGCTAAGATGTATCCTATGAATTGGGACATTTCCATTTATGAAATTTTATATTCACAAAATTAGGGTATTTAATATCCCAATTATGTAACAAATGTTACTTCATTTCAGCAATACAATCGAAGATCTTTTTAAGCTTATTTTGCCTTTGTTTTCCAATGCTTTGAGCAAGCGGGAAACTACAACTCTGGAAGTGTGCAAGTCATAAGCAATTTCCTGATGGGTCGAATGAATTTCATTGGATCTGACCACTTTTGACTTGTCATTCAAATAATTCAGTAACCGTTCGTCCATATTCATAAATGCCAGATTATCAATAGCTGAAAGCATTTCTTTTAAACGATTGTTATAACTGTTAAAAACGTAGTTTCTCCAGCTTTTGTACTTTCCTAACCAATCTTCCATTTTGCTAACTGGTATCATAACTAGCTGTCCTTTGGTTTCGGCAACGGCTCTAATTTCGCTTTTGGTTTCGCCCAAGCAACACGCCATTGTCATCGCACAAGTATCACCTTTTTCAATAAAATACAACAACAATTCTCCTTCGTCAAAATCCTCACGCAATATTTTAATGGCTCCTGAAATTAGCAAAGGCATTTTTCGTATCGAATCACCAAAATCAATTAGAATATCCCCTTCTTTGAAATCACGTAGCAATGAAGTTTCTACAATTTCCTCTATCAATTTATCTTCAAATAGATATCCGTAAGTGTTTTTGAGTAATTCTTTCATTATGGGTTTTAGATTTTATTTCGACGTAAATTTCGCTAAAAATTTCCATTTAAAAAATATAAAGAGCAAACACTTTGACTAATCGTTTCGTATTTAAGCCTTTTTGTTGATTTTACCTTTTTTATTTGAAATCATTTCGATTTATGTAACAAAAGCTACAAATAACAACAAACATTTTTCAGAAATTTGCTTCATTAAAAATACAATAATAATCAACAGATGAAAATACTAATTATAGGTGGAGTTGCCGGTGGTGCAACTGCTGCTGCAAGATTGAGAAGACTGAGTGAAGAAGACGAAATCATTATTTTTGAAAAAGGAGAGCACGTCAGTTTTGCCAATTGTGGACTTCCCTATCATATTGGAGGTGTTATTGCCGAACGTTCTAAGTTATTATTGCACACTCCGACTTCCTTAAAAACAAGATTCAACTTGGATGTGCGTATTTTTAATGAAGTTATAAAAATCAACAAAGAAGAAAAAACGGTTGAAGTTCGAAATACAATTACCAAAGAAACTTATACTGAATCCTACGATACATTATTGTTGTCTCCGGGCGCAGAACCTTTCCGACCTGGGATTCCGGGAATCGATTCCGATAAAATAATGACCCTTCGCAATGTAGCCGATATGGACAGAATCATTGCAAAAACCAAGAATTTGAAGAATATTGCTGTGGTTGGTGGCGGTTTCATTGGATTGGAAGTTGCTGAAAATTTGGTTGAGAAAGGCTTAAATGTTTCTGTAATCGAATTGGGAAACCAAGTTATGGCTCCTGTGGATTATGAATTTGCCAAAATGGTACAACATCATGCTTTTGCCAAAAATCTGAATATTCTAATCAATACTGGTGTCGAAGCTTTCGAGGAAAAGGGAAATGAAATCGAATTAAAATTGAATACAGGCAAAACTATTTTGGCTGATGCTGTAGTGTTTGCCATTGGCGTGAAACCTGAAAACGCATTGGCGAAAGCCGCAGGATTGGAATTAGGGGTTACTGGCGGAATTGCCGTGAATGATTTTATGCAAACCTCTGATCCGAATATTTATGCTGTGGGCGATGCTATAGAAGTTTCGCATTTTATCAATAAAGCCAAAGTATTGATTCCACTAGCCTGGCCAGCGAATCGTCAAGGGCGAATTGTAGCCGACAATATCAGCAGAGGAAACAAAATTCCCTACTCAGGAACTTTGGGAACTTCCATCATCAAATTCTTCGATTTGACTGTTGCAGCCACAGGACTCAACGAAAAATTATTGAAACGTTATGCTATTCCCTACCGCACTGTGACTGTAACTCGTGCCAATCACGCCAGTTATTATCCCGGAGCTACGAATATTGTCCTGAAAATGAATTTTGGCGAAGACGGAACCATTTATGGTGCACAAGCTTTAGGACAAGAAGGTGTTGATAAGCGAATTGATGTGATTGCTACGGCGATCAAAGGAAATTTGACTATTTATGATTTACAAGAAATAGAAATAGCCTATGCTCCACCCTATAATTCTGCTAAAGATCCTGTGAACATTCTGGGGTATGTGGCCGAAAATATGCTGAACGACGATGTACGTTTCATCAATTACGACCAATTGGACGACTATCTTTTGACTGAAAAAGCGACTCTGATTGATGTTAGAACCAAAACCGAATTTGAAAACGGTGCGATTCCCAATGCCATTAATATGGATGTGGATACTTTGAGGGAAAACTTGGATTTCTTTGATAAAAACAAGAAGTATGTGATTTATTGCCAGATTGGTTTGAGAGGTTATTTGGCGCAACGCATTTTAAGAAATCACAATATTTATTCCGTGAATTTGAATGGCGGATATGGACTTTGGAAACCAGTGAATAGTTAGATTAATTATATTGTTGAAAAGAGAACCTCGTTTATTGTTAATTAGACGAGGTTTTTCTTTGGTAAAATGGCTATTTATGGGAGTTGGAAATATAATGAATTTCCTTTTTGCAAGACTATTTATAAAAAGAAGACTCTTTTTAGGGGTACCACAGCCTAGGCTTTGATGGGGCTTTGACCAGACTTTGCTATGGAGTTGCCCCGTCCTAAAATAACTTTTCGTTATATTTGCCCGTTATATTTTGGATCAAAATCTATCATCCATTCGATACCATATTTATCTCTAAACATTCCAAAATAGGAACCCCAAGGACTATCTTCCATAGGCATTTCAACATTTCCGCCTTCAGAAAGACCATTAAATAGTTTTTCGGCCTCTTCACGAGTTTCTGCGCTAATTGCTATTTTGGATCTGTTTTCGTTTTCGTTTACTTGTCCCATAAATTCTGGAATATCATTGCCCATTAAAATGTTTTTCCCAATAGGCAAAGCAATGTGCATTATTTTATGTTCTTCGGCTGAGGAAATTGGAAATCCAG
>DAORUG010000082.1:0-13354 GCA_035433125.1 Flavobacterium sp. | reverse complement strand
CATAATCGTGGTAATCTGAAACATTCAGACCGTCAAAATTCAGGAACGCTTCGTCAATGCTATAAATTTCCAGATTGGGCGTAAATTGGTTTAAAATCTTCATCACCCGATTGCTCAAATCGCCATACAACGCATAATTTGAAGAGAAAATCTTGACGTTTTTTTCTTTAATTAATTCCTTGATTTGAAATGCTGGAGCTCCCATTGGAACGCCAACGGCCTTAGCTTCGTAGCTTCTCGAAATCACGCAGCCGTCATTGTTGGATAATATTGCAACAGGTTTTCCTACGAATTGGGGTTGGAAAACCCTTTCGCAGGAAGCGTAAAAATTATTGCAATCGACTAAAGCATACATTTTGTAAAATTACAGAATACTCGCTTATGGATGTGTGGATGAAAAGTTAATTTTGGGAATTGTTGATAAAAATTTTGGAATGATTATAATACCGATTTTCTTCCGAATTTAGTGGTTTGTAGATGCTTTTAAATACGGGAAACAACTTTATTTTGGCTGTTCCACATTCTGATCTTTGTGTTTAAAGATTAGTTTTTTAGCTTTCAAAGTCTATTCAATGGGAATGTAAAAATCGACTATTGCTATTTTTTCAGGATGTTCATTAAAGTTGTTGTGGTATATTTCAAACGGATTGCGATCTGCTTTTTTATATCCGTTTTCGTTCATCCAAATAAAAAGACCCGTCCAGGATTTTTCAAATTCTTGGATTCCAATTTCAAAATGACCCACAATAAATTCCCCTTTTTCGATAGTTGTCAAACCAATTTCACCATCAACATCGGTTTTTTCGTTTAAAATCAGGCAAGCACTCATTCTCACTTTATCGGGTTCGGTGATTTTAAAACTGTCGTGATAAATGGTTGCCATTTTCGAATCTTCCGTCAAAAGTCCTTTCGGAGCAGCCCATTGAATGAGTTTGGCGTAAGCGTTTTCTAATCCGAGGTGTCCAATTTGGGTGATAAAAGCCAATTCGAACTTTGGCATTTCTTTGATTTCAATTTTTGAATTCATTTTAATCCAATTGATGAGGTTAATACTGTTGCAAATGTATTCTTCAAAGTTGTTTTTTTCTTGTCCATTCTTGCTTTCTACTTGACGAATCTTGCTATATTTTGGCTTTGATTTTCGAAATTCGGAAGGACTCATTCCATAAAATTTCTTGAATGTTCGGGTAAAAGAAGAGTTGCTGTTAAATCCGTATTGAAGAGAAAGTTCGGTAATGCTAAAGTTCTTTTGATGCAAAAGTATCGATGCGGTTTTTTCAATTCTTTTGCGGGTAATGTATGAATTTAAAGTTTCATTAGTTATCGCTTTAAAAATGCGATGAAAATGAAATGGAGAATAAAACCCAACGTTGGCAACGATTTCCAATGATAATTCCGAGTCCAGATTTTCATCAATGAATAGTAAAATGGCATTTATTCGTTTGATGTAATCTTCGTTCATTTCTTAAGCCTAATTTTTTAGATAATAATAGTGAATCACTAATAGAGTTCATGGATTTGTTCAGCTAGTGTCATTATTTGTTATGTATTTCTCTTCTAGCTTTTTCAAGGATTAGTTTGTAGTTTGAATCAAAAATATCTTCCAATTCTTTTTCTAATTCTGCTTCAATATTCCAAAGCAAGATTTTCTCCGCTTTGTCTTCAAAAAAATCAATGTTATCATTTTGATTTAATCTGGATAAAAAATCAAATAGAACTAAAGCTTCGTTTTTAGTTATTTTAATGTTTATTTTTTTCGTCATATCAACATTGTATCGAGGAATAATTTTTCAAGCTTTACTCAAACTTCTTCAATTCGAAAGTTTCGCCATCAAAAACACCATACGTAAAATAACCAATCCAGTCGCCCAGATTTATATACTCTGAGTTTTCGCCAACGGAGATTTTCATAGGCAAATGTCTATGTCCAAAAACAAGGTAATGGTAATGTTTGGTTTCCAGTTTTCTTTTGGAATAAAGAATCAACCATTCGTTTTCTTCGCCAAGGAATTTTACGTCTTCATCGCCTGAAATGAGTTTGTTTTTTACCGAAAGATAATGTCCGAGTCGAACGCCAATATCGGGATGAAGCCATCGGAACAGCCATTTCGAGAGCGGATTCATGAAGACTTTTTTCATTCGTTTGTAACCGTTGTCACCAGGTCCTTTTCCATCACCGTGACCAATAAGAAAGGTTTTTCCATTGAAAGTGTATTCTTGATTGTCTCGATAAATAGGAATGTTCAGCTCTTTCTGAAAATAATCGTTCATCCATAGATCGTGGTTGCCCACAAAGAAATAAATAGGAATGCCACTGTCGCGAATTTCCGCCAATTTACCCAAAACCCGCACAAAACCTCTGGGAACCACGGTTTTATATTCGAACCAAAAATCGAATAAATCACCTAACAGGAAAATGGCTTCAGCGTCTTTTTTGACTTCGTCGAGCCAAGCGACGAACTTTTGTTCTCTGGGAAAACTCAATTCAGGAGTTGGCGCACCAAAATGCTGGTCGGAGGCGAAATATATTTTTTTGTTGGGAGTGATTTGCATAAAGCTTAAGTAGGGATTTTGGAATTACAAATTATCACTAGCAAACCATTCGGCGAACGAAGATTCAGTTTCTTGCAATTTCAAGGAAAAAAGTTTAATATTTTCGGGCAATCTGCCAATGATTCTTTTTGAAAAATCGACTACCATATTTTCGCTCGTAGGCTGATAATCGACAAGAATAACGTGATGTCCTCGAGATTCTAATTCTTTGGCCAGTTCGACATGAGGAGTGTTTTTGTTAAAAACCGAGGCGTGATCAAACTGATCGACGATTTCCTCTTTTACTATTTTTTTTAAATCAGTAAAATCAATTACCATCCCATTTTTCACGTTTGTTACGTCATTTATAGGTTCGCCAATAACAGTAACCGACAATTTATAACTGTGTCCGTGTACGTTTTTGCACTTACCGTCATAACCGTAAAGGGCGTGACCGGTTTCGAAACCAAACTGCTTTGTAATCCTGATTTTGCTCATTCTGTTTTTATTTGAATGCAAATTTAGTCAATTTACTCGTTTCTGTCTGCTTTTTTCGCCCGATAATACATCCAATAAGCAACAACCGCCAATAAAACAAATGGTAAAAACGACCCAATGAGTACCCCAATTTGATAGCCATTATCGGGAGAATTTTTTAATTTTTCTTCAATATTGGTTTGTTGCAAAAGTAAAATGAGTTGTGTCATTGCCTATTTTTTTAATTGATTCAATGCTTTTTTAGAAAAATCCGATAGCACTAATTTTCCCGAAATTTCGGCTCTTTCGTAAAGTAAAGTATTCCAATTGTCGGTTCCTTCCCAAAACACTTTTTTTATTTCGGTCAAGGCTTCTGGGTTATAACTTGCTAATTTATTGGCGAAAGCCGCAATTTCTGTGTCTAATTCGGTTATGGTTGCAAACACTTTGGCATACAATCCTTTTTGGTTTGCCCAAATAGCCGATTTCCATTCCGTATCCAAAGTCATTTCTGTCATTGCACTTTTGCCAATTTTTCTGCTAACGGCTGGTTCAATTACAAATGGCCCAATTCCGATGGCTAATTCCGATAATTTTATGGTACTTTCAGTAGTTGCCAAAGCATAATCGCAAGCGGCAATAATACCCACTCCGCCACCAACGGCTTTTCCGTGAATTCTACCCATAATTATTTTCGAACAATTGCGCATTGCATTCAAGACATTGGCGAAACCTGAGAAGAATTGGGTAGCTTCTTCAGAATTGGAAACTGCCAAAAGTTCGTCAAAAGAGGCTCCAGCACAAAACGCTCCCGAACCGCTACTTTTCAAAATAATAACCAAAACGGCTGAATTATTGCTTAAATTATTGAGTTCATTTGTCAAACGCTCAAGCAAAACACTTGGAAAAGAATTGCTCGCATGATGCCCAAATTCAAGGGTTGCGATTTTATTTTCGATAGTCGTGAGTAGGAAACCGTTTGGGTTTTGTAGTGCCATTGTAAAGATTTTGATGTAAAGTTAAAAATATTAAGGGAAGCAAGATATTTTTTTTCGAAATTTGCTTTGTGCTGCAAATAAATGTTATATTTGCGCCCTACAATTGGGGGATTAGCTCATTTGGCTAGAGCGTCCCGATAGAGTCGGGAAGGTTATTGGTTCAGAAAAAATATTGGGGGATTAGCTCACTTGGCTAGAGCGCTTGCCTGGCAGGCAAGAGGTAACCGGTTCGATTCCGGTATTCTCCACAAAGACTCAAACATTGTTTGGGTCTTTTTTTATTTCTATCATTATGTTTTATACTTATATCATATACTCAAAAACTATTGATAAATATTATGTTGGTTCTTGTCAACACGTTCAAGAGCGCCTTCAAGATCATTTAAACAGTAGGAGTAAATACACCAAACAAGCTAAAGATTGGGAATTAAAACATTTTGAAACTTACACGACTAGAAGTGAGGCTTGTAAGAGGGAATTACAAATCAAAAAAATGAAAAGCAGAAAATATATTGAAAGCTTGATTAGAAATTAGAACTAGAGCATCTCGATTATGATTGGGAATGTAAAAGGTTTTCTCGATAATTATCGGAATGATATTCTCCACAAAAACCGTAATATGCTTTAAAAGCTGTTACGGTTTTTTTTATTTCTTTTGATATTACTTTCTTTTTTAACAATTGCACCTGTATGTGTTATATTTTTATATTTTTGTGACAAATCATAAATAAAGTTTGATGAAAAATATAATTTTAACACTAGTTATTACAACCACATTAGGTTGCTATGGACAAAAACAAAACAACGTGAACTACCCGCAAACCAAAAAAGGCGAAACGGTCGATGTTTATTTCGACACTAAAGTAGCCGATCCCTACCGTTGGCTCGAAGATGATAAATCAGAAGAAACCGCTTCTTGGGTAAAAGCTCAAAACGTGGTAACCTATGATTATTTGTCCAAAATTCCATTCAGAGATGCTTTGAAATCCAGAATGGAAAAATTGTGGAATTACGAAAAAATTGGCGCACCTACTAAAGAAGGAAATTACACGTATTACTTCAAAAATAATGGCTTGCAAAACCAATCGGTTATGTATCGAAAAGATGCTAAAGGTGTTGAAACCGTTTTCTTAGACCCTAATACTTTTTCTAAAAAAGGGACCACTTCCCTTGGTGGTGTTGATTTTTCTAAAGATGGATCTAAAGTAGCTTATTCAATTTCAGAAGGTGGAAGCGATTGGCGAAAAGTAATTTTAATAGATGCCGAATCGAAAAAAATTCTAGAAGATACTTTGGTTGATGTCAAATTTAGTGGCGTTTCTTGGAAGGGAAATGAAGGTTTTTACTATTCGAGTTATGACAAACCTAAAGGAAGTGAATTATCGGCAAAGACTGACCAACACAAACTGTATTTTCATAAATTAGGGACTCCACAAAAAGAGGATGTAGTCGTTTTTGGTTTAGACCAAAAAAGGAGGTATGTTGGTGGATATGTTACCGAAGACAATCGGTTTTTGGTAATTACTGCGGCCAATTCGACTTACGGAAACGAATTGTATATTCAGGATTTAACAAAACAAAATGCACCAATCATTACTATTGTCGATAATTTTAATAGTGACAACACTGTTATCGAAAATGATGGCGAAAAATTATTCATCGACACCGACTTAAATGCACCCAACAAACGCATCGTTACAGTTGATGTAAACAATCCAAAACCAGAAAATTGGAAAGATTTTATCCCGGAAACCGAAAATGTGCTTTCGACAACAACAGGTGGCGGTTACTTTTTTGCTAATTATATGAAAGATGCTATTTCGGTAATCAAACAATACGATTATTCTGGAAAATTTATTCGTGAAATTAAGTTGCCAGGCGTTGGAACTGCGGGAGGATTTGGAAGTAAAAAAGCAGAAAAAACGCTTTATTATTCGTTTACAAATTATACTACTCCAGGTTCTATTTTTGCTTTTGAACCTATTTTGGGAAAATCTGAGGTCTATCAAAAACCAAAAGTTGATTTTAAAAGCGAGGATTATGTTTCGACTCAAGTTTTTTATACTTCTAAGGATGGAACCAAAATCCCAATGATTATCACACACAAAAAAGGAGTAAAACTAAATGGCAAGAACCCAACAATCCTTTACGGTTATGGTGGATTCAACATTAGTTTAACGCCAGCTTTTAGTATTTCGAATGCCATTTGGATGGAAAACGGAGGAGTTTATGCCGTTGCCAATTTAAGAGGTGGTGGCGAATATGGTAAAAAATGGCACGATGCAGGAATCAAACTGCAAAAGCAAAATGTTTTTGATGATTTTATCGCTGCCGCCGAATATTTAATTGCTCAAAAATATACATCTTCCGATTTTCTTGCCATTCGTGGTGGTTCAAATGGCGGTCTTTTAGTTGGCGCAACAATGACACAACGTCCTGATTTAATGAAAGTTGCTTTGCCAGCTGTGGGTGTGATGGATATGTTGCGTTACCATACTTTCACCTCAGGTGCAGGTTGGGCTTTTGATTATGGCACTTCTCAAGACAGTAAGGAAATGTTCGAATATCTTAAAGGCTATTCCCCTGTGAATAATGTAAAAAAAGGAACTCATTATCCGGCGACGATGGTTACAACTGGCGATCACGACGATCGAGTAGTGCCAGCACATAGTTTTAAATTTGCTGCCGAATTGCAAGACAAACAAACTGGAAACAATCCTGTGCTTATTCGTATTGATGTTAATGCAGGTCACGGAGCAGGAAAATCTGTTGCTGCAACCATACAGGAAAATGTCGATATTCAAGCTTTTACTTTGTTTAATATGGGTTTCAAAGCATTGCCAAAACTGTAATTATATTATTTTTAAATTTTATTTAAAAACCCTGTGAATCTATGAAATCACAGGGTTTTTGATTTAGAATAAAGAGGTAAAAAGGAGATTTTTTAAAACATTTTTAGAGTTTAATTCACCAATATTATTTCAATGCAAAGAACTAGAATAATCAAAGGCATTGCTTTATTTAAATTTCATAAAGTTTTATTAACGCAACTGTTTTTGTGAAAGTATCTCACTATTTTTGAATCAATCAATAAATTATTTACCTATGAAAATTCAATTTAATACAGACAAGAACATCGAAGGTCACGAAAGATTAGAAAGCTTTTTTAGTTCAGAATTAGAAAAAGAGTTGGCTCGTTTTGATGATAAAGTGACTCGAATTGAGGTGCATCTTGGAGATGAAAATAGTGCTAAAGGTGGCGTTAACGACAAACGATGTATGATTGAGGCGCGCCCAGTAAAATTAAAACCTATCGCTGTTACAGCTTATGCAGATTCGATTGAGAAAGCCTTTTTTCAGGCAACTGAAAAAATAAAGAAAAGTTTAAACAACACTTTTGAAAAACAACAAGCACAATAATATTTTTTGAAGGTTCTTTATTAATTCGATGAAACAGTCTAAAAAAGCAATTCTTTTTTAGACTGTTTTTTTTGTTTATTGCGAGAATTTGCTTGAGAATTTCAGTAAATTTTTCGAACCAAAAAACAATTTTACTTTGCATCTTTTAGCTTCGAAAAGACTAATTTGTTTAAATTCAGTATAAAATTTTTTCTTGTTCTTTTTTTAATAAAACATATACTATCTTTATACAATACTTAAACTTTAATAAATGAAAAAGTTATTAGATAAAGTCAAAGGGTTTTTTACGTCTAAAGGATTTAGAAAAACGGTCAAAATAATTGGTTTTTTCTTTCTGGGACTGTTTGCGTTAATACTAGTAAGTGCTATAGGTTTGCGTATTTATTTTGAAAATAACAAGACCGAAATAGTTAAAAAAATCAACACCCAAATCAATGAGAATATTTCGGGAGAAGCAAAAATTGGTGATATTGGATACAAATTCCTAATTGGATTTCCGAATTTTACAGTAGTTTTAAAAGATGTGGAACTGAAAGATAGTTTGATTGCCATTCATAAACGTCCTGTGCTGAAAGCGGGTGAAATTGAAGTGCGTCTAGATGTTTTAAAGTTGTTGAAAAAAGAAGTCAATATCCACAAAATTGTCATAAATGATGCTAAGATTGATTTGTTTAAAGACAAAAACGGTGTCAGCAATTCCAATATTTTTAAGCCCAAAAAAGATAAGCCAAAAACTAAAAGCGAAACCACAACTTCTATTGATGAGGTGGTTTTAAAAAACGTCAATTTTATTTCGGAAAACCAACAAGGGAATAAACTTTTTAATTTCGAAATAAAGACTCTGAAAAGTAAAATAGAATTCTCGGGCGAAGATTGGAAAACAGATGTTACTCTAAAAACTTTCGCCAAAAGTCTCGCATTTAACACCCTAAAAGGAAGCTTTGTAAAGGACAAAGAAATTGACGGAAAATTATCGGTTGCTTTTTCGAAAGAACAAAACAAAATAAGTGTTGTTACAGATGATTTAGAAATTGGCGGAGATTCATTTAAAATTAAAGCTAATTTTAATGTAGGAAAGGGAAATGCTTTATTTGATATTGACATTCTAACTCATATTAAATGGAGCAATGCGTCTAATTTGTTGTCTAATAATATCAGTTCTAAACTCAATAAATTCGATTTGAAAGTACCTCTTACTGCAACTTGTGTCATAAAAGGAGATATGAGCGTAAAAGGCGACCCAGAAATTGTGGTTACTGCAGTAATCAAAGACGACCAATTGGGAACTTCTTACGGAATCGTCGAAAATTGTAGTTTCAACGGAAAGTTTACCAATAATTATAAAAACGGATTGGGTTTTAACGACGCTAATTCAGCAATAATTATCACGGAATTTAAAGGCGATTATAAAGAAATTCCAATACGTATTCCATCGGCAACTATCAATAATCTAGAAAAACCAGTGGCTACAGGCAAATTCAATTCAGAATATGATGTCGTTAAATTAGGGAATTTTATCAACGAAGATTTTATCAAATTTTCGGGAGGAAATGCAAAAGTGAATCTCGATTTTAAGGTGGATATTGTGGATTTAAAATTGCACAAACCGAAATTCACAGGGGCAATTCTCATTAAAAACGCTGATCTTTTTTTAAAATCCAAAAACGTAAATTTTCAAAAAGCTGACATTGATTTGTATTTTACCGAGCAAGCATTATTGATCAAAAAAATAAAATTTAAAAACAAAGTCAATACTGTTTTTATGGAAGGAAGAGTTGATAACTTCCTCAATTTGTACTATGATGCTCCAGAGAAAATGAATGTGAAATGGAAGATTTATAGTCCTTATCTCGATATTAAACAAATAATAGGTGTTTTGTCTTATCATTATGGTGCACCTTCAAAACCCAAAAACAATAGTCAATCTTCAAATCAGCTTCAAGAGGTATTGAGTAAATCGCAAGTTACTTTGGATATAAAAGTTGATAAACTAACTTATAAAAATATGGCAGCAAATGATTTTAAGGTCAATATTGTTATGGCCAAGAAAGGTTTGTATGTCAATAATGTGTCCATTCATGGCTCTACCGGCAGCACTTTTAATTTTGATGCCCAAGTAATTCCCCGCGGGGAATCGTTGTTTTTTAAGACTAATATAAAATTGAGAGAGGGAAATATTTCCAGATTTTTGGCTTCTTTCAACAATTTTGGAGTTAAATCATTTTCTCCAAACGATATCACAGGAAAACTTTCTCTAAACACTTCGCTAACCGGACTTCTTAATGAAGCGAGAGATTTAGATACTAATTCTATTGCTGGAGACGTTTCATTTCTTATACAAAACGGGTCTTTATCTAATTTTGCTCCACTTATTAAAATTGGAAAAACTGCTTTTCCAAATAGAGATGTAAAAAATGTTACCTTCAGTGATTTGTCTGCAAACGCATCAATAAAGGGGGATTTAATCAACGTGAAAGAATTAAAAGTAAGTTCCAATGTTTTGAATATTGATGCAAAAGGGATGTATTCCTTGACGAATAGCGGAACAAATTTAGCTGTAAAAATCCCTTTGAGAAACCCAAAAGATGATTACAAAATTGCCGATAAGAATCAAAGAGATGCACTTAGATACAAAGGTATTGTAGTAAACTTACTCGTAGTTGATGGAAAAGACGGGCAAACTAAAATTAAACTAGGCAAGCCTGTAGAGGAAAAATCATCTGTAGAAAAGTCTAAAAGAAGCAAATAGAAATAGAATTTAAAACCCTGCAATTTCATTTAATAAATTCCCTAATTTTGCCAACCAAAACCTTTAGGTCAAATAGTACGCAGTAAAAATAGTATATAAAACGTGGGAAGTAAAAACAAGTTAAAAAGATTCAAGGAAAACGAAACATTCAACAATGTTTTTCAACCTACAAGAGAAGAAGTTGTGGGCGATTTATTTCCGCTCAGAGGCAAATGGAACGCTGATTTTTTCAAAAATGATAATCCAATTGTAATCGAATTAGGCTGTGGCAAAGGCGAATATTCCGTTGGCTTGGCCGAGAGATACCCCAACAAAAACTTCGTTGGAATTGACATCAAAGGAGCGCGTTTTTGGCGTGGAGCCAAGACAGCCGTTGAAACAGGATTGCATAATGTGGCTTTCATTCGCACCCAAATCGAATTGATTAATCATATTTTTGCCGAAAATGAAGTCGATGAAATATGGATAACTTTTCCCGATCCGCAAATCAAATACAAACGCACCAAACACAGAATGACCAACTCGGAATTTCTGCAATTGTATAAAAAAATCCTCAAAAAAGACGGTGTTGTCAATCTGAAAACCGATAGCGAATTTATGCACGGATACACCCTTGGATTGCTTCACGGCGAAGGACACGAAGTTTTGTATGCCAATCATAATGTCTATGTGAATGAAGGAAGTCCCGAGGAAGTTACTGCTTTTCAGACCTTTTATGAAAAACAATATTTAGAAATTAACAAAGCCATTACGTACATTCGATTTAAAATTAAAGACTAGCCTTTTCGAACAATCATATATTGTAAATGAGTTATATAACACCATTATTTTTCGGTTTCATTAGTGCTTTTATAGGGATTATTCCACCTGGATTAATCAATATGACTGCTGCGAAAGTAAACCATAAAGAAGGAAAACGGAATGCATTATGGTTTGTTTTTGGTGCGGTACTCATTATTTGTGTTCAAGTTTTTTTTGCCGTCTTATTTGCAAAAATTATAAGTAATCGACCGGATTTGGTTACTTTGCTTCGCGAAATCGGATTTTTTATTTTTACAGCCTTGACTATTTATTTTTTATGGATTGCTAAAACACCAAATGGCAAACCCAAGAAGCTCAAAAATAAAAGTAAAACTAAGCGGTTTTTTCTAGGAATGTTGCTCTCTGCGCTCAATTTTTTCCCGATACCTTACTATGTTTTTGTTAGTATTACATTGGCATCGTATCATTTATTTTCATTTGATACCACTTCCATTGTTATATTTGTAAACGGTGTTCTGGTGGGTTCGTTTCTTGTTTTTTATTTTTACATTTCTTTTTTTAATAAAATTGAAAATAAAAGAGACTACATTATGAAAAACATGAATACAATTATCGGAAGTATTACGGGGTTGATTTCAATCATTACTTTGATTAATATTATCAATTATTATTGGTAACCAAAATGACCAAGCCAAACGACAATTTTTTCGAAAGAGTTTATGCAGTTGCCCGACAAATTCCTTACGGCAAAGTCACTTCCTATGGCGCTATTGCTAAAACATTAGGGACAGCTCGATCAGCCAGAATGGTAGGTTGGGCAATGAATGCCGCACATAATCTCGAAGATGTTCCTGCGCATCGAGTGGTGAATAGAAAAGGATTGCTCACAGGAAAACATCATTTTGACGGAACAAATCTAATGCAACAATTGCTCGAAAGCGAAGGAATTGTTGTGGAAAACAATCAAATTATGGATTTCGAAAAACATTTTTGGGAGCCAGAGATTTATAATTGAAAATGTTTTTTAGTGTATCACGTTTTGGGTTTCTTATAATGTACTTTTGATAAATTATAAACCAAAAGTATATGGATAATAATCTTAAAATATTATGCGAGAAAATATTAGATTGCACTATAGACAAATTGCTTCCACTTGTAGATTTATTTGATAGCGAAGAAGAATTTATGGAGTGTTTTATAAATTCTATTTTGGTTTTAGAAATAGAGGAATTGAAAGACAAAGCAAAAACTAAAAAATGAACTTTAAAACCAATAAAAATGAAAGAAATTAATACAGCATCTGTGAGAGATTTATTTTTAAGACCATCACTAGATTATGTTTTTAGTGAATCCGAATTGGATTTTTTCTTTAGAACTCAAATAGTTGCTTTATTGGACTCTTCAGAATCCGACATAAAACTAGTAGCCACGAAGTATTTTGAAGACTACGAGGGAGAATGGTATATGGAAACGGAAAAGGACAATATTTATATGCTTGTTGTTCCTTCTGAAGTTAGCTCTTGTAGCAAAACTAAAGAGTTTTTGGATGATTTGTTAGATAGAAACGAATGGGATATTTCAGAAATAATGAATGATTTATGTTCGGATGGCGATGATGATGACCTAGAAGATTATTTATCGGAAGATGAATAGGTGCTTTATAAGGCTTTGTTTAATGAAATTTAATTTTTTAAATCATCAAAATCTAAAATACAAATTATGAAAAACACATTTTTATTGCGTGAAGAATTTAAAAGATGGCTTTTAGAATTCGGAAATTTTCCGCTTCCAACCGTCAATTCTTATTTAAGCTATGTTGCAGGGGTAGATAAAAAATTCGCAATTAATAGAGAAGGAATTGAAGAAGAAACTAATTTATTTGAAATTCTTAAAATAGAAGTTTATAATGGCAATGATATTGGTATGGACAATACAATAATATCGCTAATTAATGAATTGCAACAAAAGAATGTTGTGGAGAAATTTAAAACGCCAATAAATACAATTAGAAATTGGAGAAGTGGACTTTTTCAGTATAGAGAATTCTTGTACTCTTTTATAGAAGAAAAGATTGAAGTTAAGGAGGAAGGGGAAGTTTTAGATGAAGATGTAGAGGCGGAAAGCGAAAATGAAAAATTTGAAGATATGGATTTTGAACTGTTTGATAATAAAAATGATGATGGTGATTTGTTTTCAAACATAGATGGAGCGATTGAAAAAGAAAATGATTATAATTATTCTAAATTAGATTTGTATAAGATTTTTAAATTTAGAATAATTACACAAGACAGATTTTACAATCATATTTTTTATCCAATTAGTTTTATCAAGCGGTTATTATATTTAAAAGGAGAAAAACAGTTTTTAGATAATTGGGTTGAGAAATTATTAGACAATATTGATTTACATTTAGAAG
>DAORUG010000081.1:0-13487 GCA_035433125.1 Flavobacterium sp. | reverse complement strand
GCTACGTTTGAATTTTTTAACATCTATTTTAATGAGGAAAATGGTAAAACCACTGGTTTACGAATGGAAGTTTATGGGAAAGAGTTTTTGCTTAAAAAAACTAATTAGTTTAAAGCTTCGTTAATTATTAACTTATTTTTTGGCAGTCTAGTTGAAAGAAGTTATTTTTATGATTATTAAAAAAGTACATTTGATGCTGTTATATTAGAAATAAAATATGAATTCAACTTTAAATAAAGTAATGCTGATTGGCCATTTGGGCGACGATGTTAAGATGCACTATTTCAAAAGTGATTCTTGTATTGGAAAATTTCCTTTGGCAACAAACGAGACCTATATTAATAAAGAAACGGGTGAAAAAATCACTTCTACCGAGTGGCACAATATTGTGGTGAGGAATAAAGCAGCCGAATTGTGTGAAAAATATTTGTCGAAAGGTGATAAAATTTTTATCGAAGGACGTATAAAATCACGTCAATGGCAGGCCGAAGACGGAACCACAAAATACATTACCGAAATTCAGGCAATAGATTTTACTTTTCTTACAACCAAAAAAGAAACCGAAGCCAATAAAGAGAATAAATCTGTCGAACCGACAAAAAACGCTAACTTTGACCCAGAAAATAATGGTTTGCCTGTAAACGACTTACCGTTTTGATTGTCTAACTAATCTTTTTTAATTTGGACCCAGAGCCCAGTTTTTTTCTTCAATACACGCTAGACACCAATTTGGCATTAGGATTTATCGCAATATTGGTATTGCTATTTTGTTCTGCATTAGTTTCTGGTGCCGAAGTTGCCCTTTTTTCCTTGTCACAAAAAGATATTGATGACACTTTACAAGAACATCCTTCGAAAGGTAAAATCATTTCAAAACTTTTAGAAAAACCAAAAAAATTATTAGCCACACTTCTTGTTGCCAACAATTTTATTACTATTGGAGTGATAATTTTATTCGTCTACTTAGGTAATAATGTCTTTTCGGGCATCCCATCTCCTGTTTTAAAATTCAGCATCGAAGTTATTGTAGTTACTTTTTTAATATTGCTGTTTGGAGAAGTTTTACCAAAAGTGTATGCCAGCCGGAACAACATCAAATTTGCCAAATGGATTGCTTATCCCGTTGCGATTCTCGACAAATTGCTTTCGCCAATAAGTTTGCCAATGCGCAAAGCCACCATTTACTTGCACAATAAATTAGGAAAACAAAAGACAAATTTCTCCGTAGACCAATTGTCGCAAGCATTGGAACTTACTGATTCTGATGAAAGTTCATCCGATGAACAAAAAATATTAGAAGGAATCGTTACTTTCGGCAACACCGATACGAAGCAAGTAATGAGTCCGAGAATGGATATTTTTGCTTTGGAAATCGATGAATCTTTTGCATCCATTTATTCAAAAATTATTGAAATGGGTTTTTCGAGAATTCCGGTGTATCGGGACAATATAGACCAGATAGAAGGCGTTTTGTTTGTGAAAGATTTGCTGCCACACATCAACAAAGAAGATTTTGATTGGAAAACATTGCTGCGAGAACCGTTTTTTGTTCCTGAAAATAAAAAAATAGACA
Source organism: Flavobacterium sp. (assembly GCA_035433125.1). Lineage (GTDB taxonomy): Bacteria > Bacteroidota > Bacteroidia > Flavobacteriales > Flavobacteriaceae > Flavobacterium. The sequence goes on along the minus strand of DAORUG010000081.1, from coordinate 11,914 downwards.
ATTTGCTCAAGGATTTTCAAAGTATGAAAAGCCATTTGGCTATTGTTGTTGATGAATATGGAGGAACTTCGGGATTGATCTCGCTTGAAGATATTATAGAAGAAATTGTGGGAGATATCAGTGATGAATTTGATGGAGACAACCCAAATTATTCTAAAATTGATGAGAAAAACTACCTTTTTGAAGGAAAAACAAATCTCAAAGATTTTTATAGAGTGATTGATGTTGATGAAGAATTGTTCGAATCGACAAAAGGCGAAGCCGAAACATTGGCAGGATTTATTCTCGAAATTCTGGGTAATTTTCCAAAAAAAGACCAGAAAATTATTTTCGAAAATTGTACGTTTACTATCGAAACGGTTGATAAAAAACGTGTAAAACAAATAAAAGTGACCCTTGAATAAAAATAAAATGCTAAAAAAACAAGTTGCAATTGCCGTACTTTTAATACTACTGCTTTCTATCTTTAGCTGTAAAGACGAAGTTTTACCAAAACCTGCAAGTTATTTGCGATTGGACTATCCTGAAGCCGAATATGTCAGTTTTGAAAATAGCGCCTCCCCTTTTGCATTCGAGATAAATTCAAAAGCTGTAATAAAAGGAGGCAAAGATCTTGGGTTTGCTATTTCCTACCCTAAAATGAAAGCTACGATTTATTTGACCTACAAACCTGTGAATAATAATATCGATAAATTGTTGCGTGATGCTCAAAAACTAACTTACGAACACGTCATAAAAGCCGATGACATCTTAGAACAACCCTATTTGAATCCTTCTAAAAAAGTGTATGGAATGTTCTATCAGGTAAACGGAAATGCAGCTACAAATTCACAGTTTTATGTGACCGATAGTACCAAACATTTTGTAACAGGCTCCGTATATTTCTATGCAAAACCCAATTACGATTCCATTATGCCTGCGGCAAGCTACGTTCGAAACGATATGCAACGATTGATGGAGACTTTGAAGTGGAAATAGTTTGAAAAGTTTTATAAACAACAAAAATCCCAAATTGCTTTGGGATTTTTGTTTGATTGCATGAATAACTTAAACGTTTTTCAAATTGATAATTTCTTGTTCGGTAAGCAATCTCCAGTTTCCTCTTGGTAAATTCTTTTTGGTCAAACCTGCAAAAGCAACTCTGTCAATTCTCAAAACATCGTAATCGAAATTTTCGAAAATAGAACGAACCACTTTAACGTTGGCTGAGCGTAATTTCAATCCAATTTCACTTTTGGCTTCTCCTTCAATATAACTGATGTCTTCTACAAAAACGCGGTGTCCGTCAAGAACTAAACCTTTGTTTATTTTTTCCAAATCCTCAAATTTTAAGTTTTTATCCAAGGAAACTTGGTAAATTTTGGATGATTTGTTCGTTGGTAAAGTAAACTTACGAATCATATCCGTATCGTTGGTAAACAACAATAATCCTGTGGTGTTCTTGTCCATTCTTCCAACTGGGCCAATTTTCGCTGTGGTTGAGCCTTTTACCAATTCCAAAACATTGCGGTTTTCCTGACCTTCGTCAAGTGCGGTTGTAAAGTTTTTGGGTTTGTTCAACAAGATATATACTTTTTTCTCGGGTGTTAAAACAGCTCCGTCAAAATTCACGACATCGCCTGGTTTTACCATATAACCCATTTCGGTTACAGGGATTCCGTTTACTTTTACGTTCCCAGATTGAATATAAATATCGGCATCACGACGAGAACACACTCCAGAATTGGAGATGTATTTATTCAAACGAATTTCGTCTTTTACTTTAGGTCTTTTTGGAGCCTGATTCGGTTTTTTCTCTACCTTGTCAGTAGCCGCCTCAGCAACTTTAGTGTTTGGTTTTACTTTTTTAGGCCCTTGTGCCCTTTTTTGCATCGCAGGTTTTGGCTTATTGGAGCTTGGTCTAGAACTGTTTGCTCTGCCCCCGCTTTTTTTATTATTGCCTTCCTTGTTATTCATAATATACTGTAATTTGGTGCAAAGATAGTTTTTTATTGCTTAATTGTTGATTGTTTTTGGATTAGGGTTGCCTAGCCCTGATGTTCAATTGCTATCGCAATTGCCTCTTGTGGCGGTGTTCGCCGCAAGAGATAAAGTGAACAGCAGGAAAAAGCTCCTGAAAAATTAAATAGATTGTAAGAGTTTCTTTCCGTGCCATAACACGCTTGGATTGATAAGAATAATGCTGAAAACGCCTGCTACGATTAGGAATTTCAACACATTGTGAAGTAAAATAAATTGTTGTTTGGTGTTTGATTTCCAAAGATATTGCAAGAAGAAAATCAAAATGAGGAGACAGCTGTAAAAATAAATATCCATATACCCCACGTCGAAAATTTCGATTAAAACATAAACGGGAATTATAGTTGAGATTGTCAAAAATGTAATTATTTTCTTCGAAACCATTTCGCCGTAAATGATGGGAATGGTTTTGTAATCGTTTGCCAAATCGCCTTTGATGTTCTCCAAATCCTTAATCATTTCGCGAATTAAAAGCAATAAAAACAAAAAAACAGCGTGACCAAAAATGACTTCATAGAAATTTTTGTAGTACAAAAAAACAGCAAAAAATGGCAAAACCGATAGAAAAGCCGAAGTCAAATTGCCAATAAAAGGGAGTTTTTTTATTCGATGGGAATAATACCAAATCAAGAAAATATATACCGAAAAATATAAAAAGGCACGCCACGAAACGAATATTGCCAAAAAGACTACGATAAAATTAAGCGTAAAATAGACTTGCAATTTGGTTTTTTGACTAACCAATCGATCTAACATTGACTTGTTTGGACGATTGATTAAATCCTTCTTACTGTCGTAAAAATTATTGATGATATAACCCGAAGCAATAGTCAATGAAGAAGCAAAAACAATGATGAATAAATCAAAATCGAGTAGGATGGACAAAGCTCTTTTTTCGGGTGCGAGGATAAATATCGCCGAAAGATATTGAGCTAAAACGATTATCGGAATGTTGTAACCTCTAACCACAGAGAACAAACTGACAAATTTCATCACTAAAAGTTTGTTCTTTCTGTTGAGCATTTTTTAGAATTGATAAACTACTTCTAATTTATAGTCTTTTAAAGAAATTCTTGCTTTTTCTAAGTCTTGTGTAAAACCTAGAATATAACCACCTCCGCCTGAACCACAAAGTTTTAGGTAATAATCATTCGAGTCGATTCCTTCTTGCCAAATGCCGTGAAATTGTTCTGGAATCATTGGTTTGAAGTTGTTTAAAACGACTTTTGATAATTTTTTGGTGTTGGCAAACAAAGATTTCATATCGCCACCCAAGAAATTTTCGACACAAGCATCGGTGTGTTTTATGAATTGCGATTTCAACATTTTTCTAAAACCTTGGTCTTTCAATTTTTCCATAAAAATATTGACCATTGGAGCGGTTTCTCCCACAATTCCAGAATCTATCAAAAACACAGCTCCAGTTCCTTCCAAACTTTGGGTTGGAATTCCGGTTGCTTCGATATTGTCTTTGGAATTGATTAAAATAGGAATGCTCAAATAGCTGTTCAAGGGATCCAAACCAGAACTTTTTCCGTGGAAAAAAGATTCCATTTGAGAGAAAATAGTTTTTAATTGCAATAATTTTTCACGAGTCAAATTCTCTAGAACAGTAATTTTATTTTGGGCGTATTTGTCGTAAATAGCCGCAACTAATGCACCGCTGCTTCCCACTCCGTAACCTTGCGGAATACTGGAATCGAAGAACATTCCGGTTTCGACGTCATTTTTTAGAGTCGCTAAATCGAAAGTAACCAATTCAGGTTGTTCGCTTTGCAAAGTTTCCAAATGCGACACAAAACGTTTCAAATGTCCGTTGGATTTTATAGCTTCGGCTGATGGATTTTCTTCTCTTTTCAGCGCACCATTGTAAAAATTGTAGGGAATCGACAGGCCTTTCGAGTCACGAATAATTCCGTATTCTCCAAAGAGTAATATTTTTGAGTAAAATAAAGGTCCTTTCATATATGTAAAAGATATTTATCAGCGGTCATATATGTTATCGCCTTTATACTGATAGGTGTTTGCTTGCGCAAACTTGTTTTTAGTGGCGATTTCATATATAATTATCCAATTAATAATTGACTTCCAATTCCAATTTCGTCACAAATGTACTGACCATTTTGACAATAGCCAACTAATTCGTCCTTAATAAATTGCAAAACGCTTTCTTTAGTGTTTTCTGGATATAAAACGTGAACGTTTGCACCAGCATCGAGCGTGAAACAAACTGGGATTTCCGTTTCGTTTCTGTATTTCCATATTTTATTTATAATCTCTAAAGTGTTCGGTTTCATCAAAATAAAATACGGAATTGATGTCATCATCATCGAATGTAAAGTCAAGGCTTCACTTTCGACAATGGTGATAAATTCCTCCAGATTCCCGCTTTCGAAAATATTGATTAATTTGTCCAGATTTTCGTGGGCTTGTTCAAATCGTCTTTCGGCAAAAGGATGTCCGTTCATTAAATTATGACCCACAGAACTCGAAACTTGTTTTTCGCCCTTGTCAACCAATAATATGGTGTCTTGAAAATTCTTGAAATTTTCGTGAATGATGTTTGGAAATTCAACGCCAAACAAATCAGAACTTCCTTGAATATTTTCTTGGTTTCCCCAAACAACCACTTTCCCTTTTACGCTTCGACAAGCACTTCCTGAACCCAAACGTGCCAAGAATGAGGCTTTTTGATAAAAATAATCCTCGGTCATTTCAGGGTTTAATGCTTTTTCCAAGCTCATTAAATTCATTGCCAAAGCAGCCATTCCCGAAGCCGATGACGCGATTCCGGAACTATGCGGAAAAGTATTTTGTGTGTCAATGGTAAAATGATAGTCTTTTAGAAATGGTAAATAAACCAAAACTCTTTCGAAAAATTGCTGAATTTTTGGTTTGAAATCTTCTTTTGTTTTTCCTTCAAAAAGCAAGTCGAAAGAAAAACCGGAATCTGTCACACTGAGCGCAGACGAAGTGTTTTTGGCGAAAGCCAATTTCGTAATCGTTTTGCAATTATTCAAAGTGAAACTCACCGAAGGATTGGCTGGAATTTGTTTGTTTTTTTTTCCCCAATATTTGACCAACGCGATATTGCTTGGCGAACTCCATTGAAAATTTCCTGTTTCTATAGAATGAGAATAGGGTGTTGGAATAAAATCGTTTGCTGAAAACATCAATTAAAAATTTACTTCGTCAGTTCGGTCTTTAGTGACCTCGTGTGGGCAAAGATACTGATTTCTTTTGTTTGTTGAATTCGACAAAGTTTTGATTAATTTTGAAAAAAAATTAAGATGAACAAGATTTCCAAAATTCTAGTTGTAGTGGTTACGTGTTTAGTAGTGGGTTATTTCTCAGGAATGGTTACCCGTTCGGCAATAACGACTTGGTATCCCACATTGATAAAACCTAGTTTTAATCCGCCGAATTGGATTTTTGCCCCCGTTTGGAGTATGCTTTACATTATGATGGGAGTTGCGACAGGATTGGTTTGGAATCGTATGGATGAGGAAAAAGAAGCGGTTCAAAATGCCTTGGTTTTCTTTGCCGTTCAATTGGGGTTGAATGCCTTGTGGTCTTATTTGTTTTTTGGTTTGAAAAACCCAATGTTGGCGGGTTTAGAAATTGTAATTTTATGGTTGATGATTTATGAAACCTTTTCCAAATTTGTTAAAATAAATAAAATCGCAGGTTATTTATTGATTCCGTACTTGCTTTGGGTAAGTTTTGCAACGGTTTTGAATGCGAGTATTTGGTGGTTGAACCGATAATTTTAGAATATTAAAAAATCAAACAAGCTCTCAAATCTGGGAGCTTGTTTGATTTTTTTGGTGTTAGTATTTACTCAATTTGGCCAATCGCATAAAATCTTCAGCTTTTTCAACCATATTATAACTTCCACAAAAGAAAGGGACTCTTTCGTGCAATTCTGTGGGTTGAATTTCCATTATTCTATTGAACCCATCTGATGCTTTTCCTCCTGCTTGTTCAACAATAAATGCCATAGGATTACATTCATAAAGCAATCGCAACTTCCCTTTGGGTGATTTGGAACTGGTTGGGTACAAATAAATGCCGCCTTTTAGCATATTTCTATGAATATCAGAAACTAAACTTCCAATGTATCTCGAAGTGTAGGGCCTGTCATCCTCCTCGAGTTGGCAATATTTGATATAATCTTTTACGCCTTGAGGGAAATGAACGTAATTCCCTTCGTTTAATGAGTAAATAATTCCATCCTTTGGGAATTGAATATTAGGATGCGAAAGGTAAAAAGTTCCAATAGCTGGGTTCAAAGTAAATCCATTTACACCGTGACCCGTGGTATAAACAAGCATTGTCGAAGTGCTGTAAATCACATAACCAGCCGCAACTTGATTAATTCCTGGTTGCAAGAAATCTTCAATTGTTACCGGAGTTCCTATTGGAGAAATCCTTCTATAAACAGAAAATATTGTTCCAACAGAAACATTTACATCAATATTTGATGACCCATCTAGCGGATCCATCAAAACCACATATTTATTGTTGTGGCAATTATCATTGCCTTCCACGGTAATATATTCATCGTTTTCTTCGGATGCAATTCCGCAAACAATCTCACGATTTATCAGGGTTTGAATAAAAACTTCATTAGCATAGACATCTAATTTTTGCTGATCTTCTCCTTGAATGTTTTGTGCGCCAGCAGCACCAATGATATCGACCAATCCCGCTTTATTCACTTTGTAATTGACCACTTTGGCGGCTAATCGGATGGAATTAATGATTCGGGATAATTCGCCTGACGAATATTGAAAGGCTGATTGGTTTTCGATAATAAATTCACCGAGAGTTTTGTTGCGTTGTTCCATAATGAAATCGTTGTAGTTGGTTTGAAGTCACAAATATCCGATTTTTTGTGAAATTGAAAATATTTTATTCTATTCGATTGTCAGAATTGTATATTTGCCATAGATTTTATTAAATTTTGTTTTTATAACCATTTTTTACATCAAAAATTATGAATATCAGAAAAGGAAATCCCGAAGATATGGAGGCTGTTTTGAGCCTTATAAAGGAATTGGCCGTTTTTGAAAATGAATCAAACGCAGTTGTTATTACTGCCGAGGATTTAGTTCGTGATGGTTTTGGTTCGGCTCCGTTATTTCACGTTTTTGTTGCTGAAGTGGAATCGAAAATCGTTGGAATTGCTTTGTATTATTACCGTTATTCAACTTGGAAAGGCAAAACCATTCACTTAGAAGATTTGGTTGTAAAAGAAAATATGCGGGGTTCAGGAATAGGTTTTGCCTTATATTCTGAAATCATAAAACAAGGCAAAAAGGATAAAGTTCGAAGAATAGAATGGAACGTTTTAGACTGGAATACACCAGCTATAAATTTCTATAAAAATTCTGGTGCAAAAATTCTGGACGATTGGAAGGTAGCCCAAATGAGTGAAGAAGCAATCAACCATTTCGTTGACAATAAGTTAAAATAAAAATCATTTTTAAGTTTCAGCTTACAATCTGAAATCTAAAATCTGCAATCTAAAATTAAAATGAGAGTATTCAAATTTGGTGGAGCATCCGTAAAAGATGCCGAAGGAATAAAAAACGTATATGACGTTTTACAAAAAGTGGGTTACGAAGATGTATTGTTGGTAGTTTCTGCCATGGGAAAAACGACAAATGCTCTTGAAGAAGTAATAAAGAATTATTTCGAAAAATCGGAAGAATTGAATTCATCGGTGCAAGAAGTAAAAAAATACCACAATCAAATTTTGTTGGATTTATTCGAAGACGAAAAAAATGAAGTTTTTGGTGCTGTAAATACGTTGTTTTCAGAATTAGAATATTTTTTGGCACACAACAAATCGCCAAATTATAATTTTGTCTATGATCAAATTGTGAGTTACGGCGAATTGATTTCGACTACGATTTTGAGTCATTATATGAGTTTTATGGGTATTAAAACCCAATGGCTTGATGTGCGTAACTTCATAAAAACCAATTCAAATTACAGAGATGCCGAAGTAGATTGGGAATTAACTCAGGCAACTATTTCTAAAAACGTCAAGAAAAAAATGCTGAACATTACCCAAGGATTTTTGGGTTCTGACGAAAATAATTTCACTACCACTTTAGGTCGTGAAGGTTCCGATTATACAGCAGGAATTTTTGCATATTGTCTTAATGCTGAAAGTGTAACCATCTGGAAAGACGTTCCAGGAGTGATGAATGCTGATCCAAGATATTTTGAAAATGCGAGTTTGCTTAGTCATATTTCCTATCGCGAAGCCATAGAAATGGCGTTTTATGGAGCAACAGTTATTCACCCAAAAACCTTACAACCATTACAAAAAAAGGAAATTCCTTTATATGTAAAATCATTTATAAACCCAATGTTACCTGGAACTTGCGTATCTAAAGGGTCTGATTCGGAGTGGCAAATTCCTAGTTTTATTGTCAAAAGAGATCAGCTTTTGATTTCACTTTCCTCAATAGATTTCTCCTTTATTATGGAAGAAAATATTAGCGAAATCTTTGCTTTGTTTCACCAATTTAAACTGAAAGTAAATTTAATTCAGAATTCAGCCATTAGTTTTTCGGTATGCGTTGAAGATAAATTTGGAAATTTTAAAGATTTGAATCCAATTCTTTCCAAAAAATTCAAAGTCGATTTTGATGAAAATGTAACGCTTTACACCATCAGACATTTTAATGATAAAGCAGCACAAACTGTCGAACAAAATAAAACTGTTCTATTAAAACAAGTGAGCCGCGAAACGATGCAAATTGTTACGAAGGAAAAATAGAATAACTATTGAAATAATTTTACCGCAAATTTGCAGATTTTAAAATTTGTAGATTTGCGGTTTTTTTGTCATTGCAAGGAACGGGCGCCATCACATAACAAATTACCAATTATAAATACTACTTTTGATACTTTCGAGTTAAAGTATTTATGTTGAAAAAAATATTGATTTTCTTGGCGATACTATGCTTTTTTGGGCTCCAAGCTCAGGAAATTAATTCGTTGTACAAAACAAAAAAAATTCCTTTTACTCGTGATACCATTCAACTCGAAAACACAAGCATTAATTCGAGTAATTTTAAATTGCTTGACGCCAATGACCAACCCATTGATACCACATTTTACAAAATAAATTTTACAAAAGGAACCCTGATTTTAAACGAAAAATTCTCTGCAAGTTCTGATTCACTGACCGTTCATTACCTGAAACTTCCCGAGATTTTAACCAAGGAATATCGTATTTATGATGATAGCAAAGTGGTTAGCAACGAAGCAACCGCAGGAAGTTTGTACAAATTGGAAGGAGAAAGTCTCCAGAAAAAAAACACTCCCTTTGATGGACTCAACACTTCGGGGAGCATCACCCGTGGCGTTACTGTCGGCAACAACCAGAATTCGGTTTTAAACTCCAATCTCGATTTGCAAATCACGGGAAAACTTTCCGAAAAAGTGAGTTTAAGGGCTTCATTGCAAGACAATAATATTCCGTTGCAAGATGGTGGTTATTCGCAAAAACTAGATCAATTCGACAATGTTTTTATGGAACTTTTCAGCGAGAAATGGAATATTCGAGCCGGAGACGTTTTTCTGGAAAACCACAAAACCCAATTCCTGAATTTCAACAAAAAAGCACAGGGAATTGCAGCCAGTTTCGACTTTGGAGACGAGGATAACAAAACCAATGTTTTCGCATCCGCAGCATTAGTTAGAGGACAATATGCCAAAAGTGATTTTGTGGGACAGGAAGGAAATCAAGGACCTTACAAATTAATTGGACAAAGCGGCGAATTGTATGTGTTAGTCATTTCGGGTTCAGAGCGGGTTTATGTCAATGGAATCCTTTTGAAACGTGGAGAAAATAATGATTATACGATAGATTATAACGCTGGAGAAATCCTATTTACTCCACTATTTACCATCACTTCTGAAATGCGAATTGCCGTCGAATACCAATATTCCAACCAAAATTACACTCGACTTGTTACCTATGCCGGCGGAAGTCACGAAAGCAAAAAATGGAGTTTTGGTAGTTATTTATACTCTGAAAATGATTTGAAAAACCAACCTTTGCAGCAAAGTCTTTCGGCAGAACAAGCACAAATCTTGGTCGATGCCGGAGATAATACCGACTTGATGGTGGCTCCATCGGCTTATTTGGATTCCTATTCCGACAACAAAATCTTGTATAAAAAAACGATAGTAAACACTATCGAAGTTTTCGAATATTCGAATAATCCAGACGATGTTTTATTTAATGTACGTTTCAGTCAAGTTGCCGTTAATAAAGGAAATTACATTCTGAAAAACAGTGCAGCCATTAGTAGAATTTATGAGTATATCGAGCCCGTAAATGGAATTCCACAAGGAAATTATGAACCTGTAATCCAGCTGATTGCTCCGATAAAAACCCAAGTGGCGACTTTTTTGGGAAAATACAATCCAACAGAAAAAACTGCGATTGATTTTGAAATTGGCGTAAGCAATAATGATAAAAACCTGTTTTCATCTCAAGATGATTCGAATAATGAAGGTTTGGCGACAAAAATCAATGCCAAACAACGCCTTTTTTCAAAAAAATGGAATGTGGATGCTTTTGCCAATTATCAATTTATAGCTAAAGATTTCAGCTCCGTGGAGCGTCTTTACAGTATTGAATTTAGCCGAGATTGGAATTTGGGAACTACTGCCATTGGCAATCAAAGTTATTTGGTTTCGGGCTTGCAAATGACTTTGCCTGAAAAAGGGAGTTTGGTTTACCAATTCGAAAAACTGGATTTCTCAGGGAATTTCTCTGGTAATCGACATATTTTGAATGCTTTGTTTAACTTGAATCATTGGAAGATTCAAAGTCAAGGAAGTTTCTTGAATAGCGATGCCACGAGTTCAACATCGAAATTCTTGCGAAATCAAACCCAAGTCAAATATCATTTCAAGAAAAACTGGATTGGCACTCGTTTAAGATTGGAGGACAATCAAGAAAAAAATAAAACCACCAATGAATTTTCGGCTTTGAGTCAACGATTTTCAGAATACGGATTTTTTGCCGGTCGTGGCGACAGTACCAAAGTTTTTGTGGAATTGGGTTATTTTAAAAGAGCGAATGACAGCTTGCAAAACGGAATCATTCAACGAGTGAACAATTCCCAAACTTTTGCCTTGCGGTCGAAATTGATTCAAACCAACAAAAGCGATTTGTCACTTTTCGTGAATTATAGAGTTTTGGATTTTGTGGATGCAACCAAGAAAAATGAACCTTCGTTGAATTCCAGAATGATTTACAACGATCGTTTTTTCAATCAATTGATTCAATCCACGACGGTTTTCGAAACCAATTCGGGTTCCATTCCACAGCAGGAATTTACCTATCTGGAAGTTCCCGTTGGGCAAGGGGTTTATACTTGGAACGATTACAACGCCAACGGAATTCAGGAATTAGAAGAGTTTGAAGTGGCACCTTTTGTGGATCAAGCAAAATATATCCGAGTGTATTTGCCCAACCGTATTTACGTCAAAACGCACCAAAATAAGTTTTCTCAATCGATAGTTTTAAACCCCAATCAATGGCAGAACGAGACAGGATTTAAAAAAATGCTTTCTTATTTCTATAATCAAACTTCCTATCTCATTGATAGAAAAGTGGAAAATAAAGGTGATAATTTCGACTTAAATCCCTTTAGCAAATCAGATGAAAATGTTTTGGGATTGAATTCCAGCTTTAGAAACAGTTTGTTTTATAATCGAGGAAAACAGAAACATTCTGTGACGTATACTTACACTGAAAATCATTTGAAAAGCTTGCTTTCTGTGGGTTCGCAAGAAAGTAAAAATAAATCACATCAGTTGCAATACAATCATTTGCTGAAAAAATCGTGGCTGTTCA
>DAORUG010000080.1:0-13533 GCA_035433125.1 Flavobacterium sp. | reverse complement strand
TTATAGGAAAACCCAATTCTTGGCGACCAAACATTGCCAAAAGTATAATCGCTATTTTGAGTATCGGAATTGGTTTGGAAAACATCTTCCAAAGAATAATTCGTTGAATTTAATGCGATTCCGGTTTCTAAATGCAAATTCTTTGAAAGCCAAACTTCCATTTGTACAAAATAAATACTGTAATTTCGTTTTTGTTCAATTGCACTAAACTGATCTCCCTGAATACTTCCCTGACCCGGTTGTGACAAGTATAAATTCTTAAAAAGGGAATACTGGTATTTTTCGGTTGCGAGTTCGGTTCCAAAACTCAACTCAAAAGGCAGAGAAAGCAAGCGGTTTTTATAATTAAGATGCAAACGCAATCCCAATGAATTGGTTTTGTCTTCCAAAATATCAAAAGGCCTTGTTTCATATCCATCCTTAAAATTAGAAAAAAGGCTCGATTTCAAAGACCAGTTTTTAGAAAATTGGTGGTCATATCCCAAACCAATCAGAAATTTGTCATAGGATTCATATCCCTGCGCAGCTGCCCAAGTGGTAGCTGCCTTTTCTGGATTGTTGTTATAATCATTTTCATTCAAAGAGCTCGGAATATAGGCTTTCAAGCGAGTAAAAATTCCCAAAAAATTCAAATTGCCTTTATTTCCAATTTTTTGATTTCCGTGTATGTTGAATGATTTTCTCTTGTAGGAACTATTGGCACGGTATCCATCACTTTGCAAATCGGAATAACTTGAGAATAAATTAGAATTCGAATCGCTGTATCCGCCTGAAAGTCGCTGCTGAAGCAAACCAAAACTTCCAAAAGTCGATGTTGCTTTGCCAAAAGATTCCAACAAAGGTGTTTCCCTGGCAAACAAATGAATTACACCACCCAAACCAGACCCGAAGCTCGTTGAATTGGGGCCTTTAGTAATTTCTATTTTTTCAATAGCGGCGACATCAATATCTTCTATGACTGTTTCTCCCTCGCCTGAACTCAACGGAATCGAATTAAAATAGGCTTTTACTCTATTGGTGCCATATTGCGATCGGGCTCCAATGCCTCGAATACTGATTCTATTGGTATTCAAACTTCCTTGCTGCATAAAAACCCCGGGGATTTTATTCAAAACGGGAGTAAGAATAATTCCATCGGTTTTATTAATATCGGCAGTGGTGATGACAGAGACCGAGGAAGCTGCATTTTGAAGTGCATTTTTAATTGGGGAAGCTTCCAGAATTATTTCTGAAAGTGCTAAAGTGTCTTTTTTTACCTGACTAGAAACAAGGCTTATGCTAAAGAAAATAAGAAAAGATGCTTTTATACAATTGTTAAGGGTTTTTAAAGTGATAAAAAGTTTATAAAGTTAACTTATTCTTTCGGTTCCCCAAAAAGATGTTGTTTTAGTTAAATTTTTTAAATGCCTAGTACGTTATTCTAACTTGAATTATGCAAATTTGAAAAATATTGTTTATTTTTAGCTTACTAATCAGGCAGAGTAATTTAAAATTGAAACAAACTAAAAAACTAGCTTTTTTTACCTAAATTATTTCATATGAAAAAAATCAACCTCCTTTTTTTGACACTTGTATTTACATTTTCTTTGGTATGTTGTCGAACTTCTCAAGTATCAAACGTTGATAAAGGGCAAATCAATGGGCATCCCGCTTGGATGATGCAAGGTAACATCTATGAAGTGAATGTTCGCCAATACACGCCCGAAGGAACTTTTAATGCCTTCGCCAAACATCTTGACCGTCTCAAAGCAATGGGAGTAGAAACCATCTGGTTTATGCCGATTAATCCCATTAGTAAATTGGATAGAAAAGGTACTTTAGGCAGTTATTATGCCGTTTCCGATTATACTACCATTAATCCTGAATTTGGAACAATGGACGACTTCAAGAATATTGTCAAGACAATTCACGATAAAGGAATGAAAGTATTAATTGATTGGGTTCCTAATCACGCTGGAGCGGACCACCGCTGGATTACGGAGCATCCTGATTTTTTTGTAAAAGACAACTCTGGCAAAGCTGCTGTCGCTTTTGATTGGGCCGACACCCGACAATTAGATTATAAAAATCCAATTATGCAAGACAGTATGATTGCCGCAATGAAATTCTGGGTTAAAGACACCGATATTGATGGATTCAGATGTGATGTGGCTTGGAATGTCCCAGCTGCTTTTTGGAACAAGTCGATTCCACAACTAAAGAAAATGAAAAATGTTTTTATGCTCGCCGAAGGAGATAGCACCTATCTTCCTAAAAGTGGCTTCGATGCCGTTTATCCTTGGCATATGTTCAAAATGATGGAAAAAGTGGCCAAAGGCGAAAAGACCGCACTTGCTTTGGATAGCATCAATAAAGAAAATGAAACTCGATATCCTGAACATACGATTCAAATGTATTTCACCAGCAATCATGATGAAAACAGTTGGAATCACGCCGATTTTGGGACTTTCCCGGGAGTTGTCCACGCGCCTTTTGCGGTGTTTTCTCAAACTATGAAAAATAGCATTCCTCTTATTTACAGCGGACAGGAAGAGCCCGTTTTGAGAGCTTTAGAATTTTTTGAAAAAGATCCTATTGTCTTTAAAAACTTCCAAAGGGAAAAATTCTATAAAACTTTGCTTGAGCTTAGAAAAAGAAACGAAGCACTTTCAGCTAATGCTCCCTTCAAGAAAATACTTGTTGGAGACGAAAAAACAATTTATGCCTTTACAAGAGAAAGTGGAAATCAAAAAATACTAGTCATTCTGAATTTTTCAGGAAGTGAGCAGGCAATATCCATAAAAGATAAATCATTGATAGGAAAAGTGTATGATGTTTTCGAAGAAAAAGAAACGCTTTTAAATACTACCGAAAGAAAAATTAAACCTTGGGGTTATGAAGTTTACGAATATTAAACTTAGTCATAAGCGAGTTTGAATTATAAAGCGGTCATAAATGATAATCGTTTTGGTTTTCAGCATTCGCAGTTAAACGGATAGAATTTGAGTTAACTAAACTTATAATTCTGTTTCGATTACCGACTAGGCTGCAATTAAAAAACCTATTTTGCGTTTTAAGTACGTACTTAAAAAATAAACTAAAATGACAAAATTAAACGAACAAGAAATTCAAACGAGAATGAAAAGCCTTGACACTGCTTGGCAATTTGATGGAAAACACATCCTTCGTGACTTTCGATTTAAAAATTTTGTAGAAGCATTTTCTTTTATGACAGCTGTTGCCTTAGTTGCCGAAAGGTCGAGCCATCATCCCGATTGGAATAATGTATATAACAAAGTAACAATTGCGCTTAACACTCACGATGCTGGAGGCATTACGGCAAAAGATTTCGATTTGGCTACAGCAATTGACGAAATTTTCAACAAATAATCTCCACATTTCCTCCTAAAACTTTATCGAACAATAATCGGTCTTTTACAACCCTACTATTCTGTTTTTAAAGCTTTTTGCGTTAGGGATTATAGTGAAAATCCCACGCTAACCTTGCGAGGTACGAAGCAATGTGCGTGGATTGTAGCGGAAAGCCCGACCCTTGTGGTAACGCCCAAAAATTAAAATAGCCCTTACAGTTAATGATAAAATCAGCAAAAATTTTATTTTTTTTGAAGCAAGACATCCAGTTTTTCACGAAATGAATCACTATTCCAGTCGGCAGCACCTATTTTTGCCACCACCACTTTTGCTTGCTGATCAATAAGATAAGTTGCGGGTATTGTTGAGGACTCCAGTTCTAAAGGAGGACTTGAAACCGATTGAAATATTGGGAGATTTAAGTTTTCTTTCGCTACAAAAGAATTCGCTTTTTCGAAAGAATCAGTAGTCACAAATAGAAAAACAATTTGGTTTTGATAGTCGTCATATAATTTTTGCATACTTGGCATTTCGGCTATACAAGGCGGACACCAAGTAGCCCAAAAATTAATGAAAATTATTTTCCCTTTATATTCTTCCAATATCACTGCTTTTCCATTTTTGCCCATCAACTGCCATTGGTAAGTCGAAAGTATTTTTTGTTCGGAAACGGCAATAGTCGATGGTGAAAAGGCTAAAAATCGATTGATATGCACTTTTACAAAAGTTCCTAGCGGAGTAAATAGCAGCAGCACCAAAACGGCTACAAAAGCTATATTTTGAATTGTGTTCTTTTTGGGTGTTTTCCAAGTCATGAATTTCTTTATTTTCATTACAGTTTCAAGAAGTCTCTTATTGTTTCTCGAAATCAGTTTGCGAATGTAGTCACTGAATCGCGAACTATTGGTTACAATTGTTACATTAATTCCCTTTATATCTATCTATAAACCATTATTGTGTGTAGTTTGCTGTTTTCATTATTAAAAAAAATATTCAACAAGGTTGTTCATTGCTAAAATTGGAAATAAAATAGCAACTTTTTATCAAAAGAGGGATTTCGTCGAATTAGATTTCGTTTTGAGGAGCAATTTAAAGTTTAGTGAATAGTAACCTTTTAGCCATTTTACATTTCCTTGAAAACATTCAACTAAAAACCATTAGTCACCCCATAAATAAAAGTGTTTTTGTTTAAAAAATAAATTTTTTATCTATTACACCCCCATTAATAATAGGGGTATTAGTCAATATTTTTAGTTTTTTAGATTAATGAATACTAAATTTGAGATAGAAAAATAATTAAAAAGTCAAAAAAAAAAGTCAAAAAAAAGAATATCACATAAATTATTAATTATTCAGCATAACAAGCATTTTGGTTAAAATAAAACAATAAATTTGTTCTTAACGATTTTTTTAACAAACAATAATTTAAAAAATTGACTATTTAATAATGTATAATATGATGAAGTTGATTCCCAAATTGAACCCAAATGGATGGGACGAAATGTTTTCGAGTAAAGGAGTGCGAAATTCTTATCGCAACGTTTTACATACATTACAAAACCTAAGTCCTGAAAATATTGAACAAAAGCAAAAACAAGCTTCTGATTTTTTTATGAACCAAGGAATTACGTTCACAGTTTACAGTGATGACAATCAAGGGATAGAGAGAATTTTTCCTTTTGATATTATTCCCAGAATAATCACCCATAAAGATTGGGACGAAGTAGAAAAAGGAATTGGGCAGCGATTAAAAGCACTCAACTTGTTTTTAGAAGACGTTTACAACGAACAACTTATTATTAAAGAAGGGATTATTCCGGCGTCTTTAATATCTTCTTGCCCACATTACATACAAGAAGTACATGGGGTAAAATTGCCTCATAATATTCATATTCACATAGCGGGTATCGATTTGATTCGAGGCGAAAAAGGGGAGTTTTACGTACTGGAAGACAATCTTAGATGCCCAAGTGGAGTAAGCTATATGCTTGAAAACAGAGAGATTACGAAGCGAATATTTCCAGAAATGCTCACTTCGAATCGGGTAAGTATGGTGGGTAATTATCCTATGGTCTTACATAATATTTTAATATCAATGTCGCCAAGAAGCATTTCGAATCCTAATGTTGTTTTGCTAACTCCAGGCGTATATAATTCGGCTTATTATGAGCATACTTTTTTAGCGAGACAAATGGGAGTCCCATTAGTTGAAGGGCGAGATTTGGTTGTAAATAATAATAATGTTTATATGAAGACCACTTCTGGGCTCCAACAAGTTGATGTAATTTACAGAAGGCTGGATGACGATTATTTGGATCCATTAGTTTTTAAACCTGAAAGCACATTGGGAGTTCCTGGACTTATTAGTGCTTATAAAATGGGAAATGTAGCCTTAGTAAATGCAGTTGGAAATGGAGTTGCAGACGACAAAGCGGTTTATGCTTATGTACCCGATATGATAAAATACTATCTTAATGAAGAGCCTATTCTAAAAAATGTTCCTACCTATCAAATGGAAAACAAAGAGGAACGGGAACTAGTCTTTGCCGATATGGGGAATATGGTCATCAAAGAAACCAATCAAAGTGGTGGATATGGAATGATTATGGGCAATAAAGCTACTGAGGAAGAACTTGAAAGAGGAAAAAAAGCAATTCTTGCCAATCCAAGAAATTTTATTGCACAACCCATAATTCAACTGAGCACCGTGCCTTGCCTGATTGATGGTCAACTCAAATTGCGACACGTAGATTTGAGACCTTACGCGTTATTTGGACCTGAAGGTGTGAAAATTGTTCCCGGCGGATTAACTCGTGTGGCTCTTACAGAAGGTTCATTGGTTGTCAATTCATCTCAAGGCGGAGGCAGCAAGGACACTTGGATTATTGAATAAAAAATGGAATTAACAAGAGGCTAAGATGGCTTTCGCCATGGCGGAAAATCGTGCCTCGCAATGACAAATAAAATGAAAACAAATATGCTCAGCCGAGTTGCAGACGGAATGTTTTGGCTCAACCGATATATGGAAAGAACAGATGGAATGTTGCTGACTCTGAACACCTTTTATATCTTGTCATTTGACAAAGAAATGAATGATTCTCAGGGATACAGACCTTTATTAGAATATTATACTGATTTGTCAAAAAATCAAATCATCGAATCGCAATATGATTCGAATTTTGTGTTAAAATACATCATTTGTGACAATCACAATGTCGATTCTGTTAAAAACCTTGTTCGAAAAGCCCGTGAAAATGCAAGAGGCGCTCAGGACAAAATCACTAAAGAACTTTGGGAACACATCAACTCTCTGTATCATTATATGAATTCGCCTGAATTACCAAGAAGGCTGGAAACTTATGAAGCCGTAGGTGTCATTACCAAACTCAAAAATGATCTTTTATTGTACAACGGAATCCTTCATGTCACCATGCCAAGAGGATTAGGGTGGTGCTTTTCAAGCGTTGGAAAAAACATAGAACGTTGTTTACAAACCATTTCGATGACACAAGCTTACTACAAACCCATTAATTATAATCTTGATGGTGAAGAAGATTTATTGTATTGGAGACGTTTGTTGTTATCGCTTTCTGGTTATGAACAATATTTAAAAAGTTATAGCAACATATCTCACAATCGAAAAATTGCTCAACATGTGGTTTTCAATAGAGATTTTTCGCATTCCGTAGTGTACACTTTAGAATTAATCGATAAATATTTAGGTTACTTGTGTATAGATAATATTTCGCCTGAAGCCAGAACACTTCAAAATCAATTTGGAAGACTAAAAAGTATGGTTCAATACACCGATTATCACAACTTGACAAACCAGCAATTAGAAGATGTATTAAACGATACTAAAACACAATTGATTCAGTTTTCGACTGATTTTTCTAAATTATTCTTCTCTTATACCTAAAAAAATGGCAACATTTAAAATAGTTCATATCACAAAATACCAATACAATTGGCCTATTAAAGAAAGCATCAACGAGATTCGTTTGTTTCCTCACCATTTTGAAAATCAAGAAGTGTTGCAGCATCAGCTTTTGATATCTACTAATCCGATTGTCGAAATCTCAAAGGATTTTTATGGGAATAGCGTGGGGAATTTCAATATTTTAGCCCCTCACAAAGAAATGATTATCGAATCCAGAATGTTGGTACAAGTCAATCATTCGCTCAAAATACCTGAAATTGACACTGCCAAAGTGCAAGATTTAGAAATAGAAAAATCAAACAACAGCTCTTTACTTCGGCTTTGTTATCCTGAAAACATTACACATCAAAAGAAAATAGATGCCTTTTTAAAAAAAATAAATGCTGCTAACATTCCTCTTATAGAAATTGCCCAAAAATGCAGTGAATACATCTTTAAAAACTTCACCTATACCAAAGGAATTACAAATATTGAAACTACCGTTGATGAAATATTAGTGCACAAAAAAGGAGTTTGTCAAGATTTTGCACACGTTCTGTTGCAATTCTTGAGAACGGTAGGAATACCTTCGAGATATGTAAGTGGCTATATTTGTCCAAATGCAGTTGGATTTAGAGGAGAAGGCACCACTCACGCTTGGGTAGAATTTTATACTCCATCTCAAGGTTGGCTTGGCATAGATCCCACCAATAATATTTGGACTATGGACAATCATGTCAAACTTTCGGTAGGTCGAGATTTTAATGAATGTACTCCGGTAAAAGGAACTTTCAAGGGATTTGCCAAACAAACACTTTCGGTTAGCGTTTCGATAGGATATGAAGACGGAAGACAGTTTGAAGAAGTAAACGATGTGAAGCTTCAAAAAGTTTCAGAGGATGTGCAAAAACAATTAGATCTTTTAGAATACCAACTTAAGCTACAGCTGCGACAACAAGAGCAACAGCAACAACAGCAACAATAGTAAATCTGTATATATAAAAAGCGCCATTTTATTAGTGTAAAATGGCGCTTTTTTAGGTTTTAAATTTCTTGATTACATATTATTTATCCAAACAGCAGGATTGTTATAGGTCGTATTTTGAGAAATGGTAAACTTTAGAACCGTTCTTCCTGTTTCGCCATTAGTTCTAATTCTCCCGATATTTTGCTTAATACTTACTTTATCTCCTTTACTTACATTAACCGAACTCAAATTTTGATACACCGTAAAATAATCCCCGTGTTGAATCATTACGGCTTTATTCACCGGAGATAAAACCATAACACTGGTTACTTCGCCCGCAAAAACAGCTCTTGCAGTAGATCCCGATTCGGTTGTGATTTCGACCCCGCTATTATGAACTCTTAACGAGGAAAATTGTGGGTGCTGCTGATCTCCATAAGGCAATGAAACAAAGCCTTTTTCAACTGGCCAAGGTAATTTTCCCCTATTGGATTTAAAATTATCGGCTAATATTTTTTCTTCTGGGGTTAATACAATTTTTGAGGAAGATACTGCTGGTGCTGAAGAGACAATGGCTTTAGCTCGTGTTTTTATTTCTTCTTTGGTATCACCAGCCTTTGCTTCGGCTTCGGCTTTTCTCATCGCTTTTTCTAGAGCTGCTTTTCTATTGGCTTCGGCTATGGCTTCTCGTATCAAACGATCAATTTGTCTGTCGATGGCTCTTGCCTCTTGTTGTTTTTTCTTGATGTCAGCGGCAATTTTATTCTTGTCTTTTTTAATTAATTTGACCAGTTTATCTTGCTCTTGTTTTGCTTTTAGCAGTGATAATCGTTCTTTTTCGTTTTCTTGAATCAGTTTTTGTTTGGCCGATTTTTGAACTCCTAATTTTTCATTGTACTCCGTAAGCTGATCTGATTTTGATTTAATTTCGTCTCCCTGCATTTTTCTGTACCCTGTATATTGTTTCATATATTGGGCTCTTTTATAAGCTTGCAGAAAATTTTCTGATGATAAAATAAACATCGCTCTGCTTTGTTCAGAACGGCTTTTGTACGACTTTACAATCATTTCGGCATAATCTTCTTTGAGAACAACAAGTTCTCGATTTAGTTTGTTAATTTTCAACTGATTGATGTAAATATCGTTACTCAACAACCTAGCTTGCTTTTCGGTAGTATTGATCAGTTTTTCTTTAAGCTTTATTTTATTGGCTTGAACAATAACAACGCTTACCGCTGATTTTTCTTTTTTCTTTACCGATTGCAACAACTTTTCATTGTCTTTAATTTCTTGTTGTATTTGGGCTTTTCGTTTTTCTAATTTTTCTTGCTGTGATTCTTGACTCCACATCAATGAAGTCATACAAATTAAAATCAGGCTTAGGAGAAATTTTGGCATAGTAAAATAAGTTTGTGCAAATTTACTTAATTATAATTCTTTTATAATCATTTGGAACACTATAAGGAAAAGAAAGTTCTTCATTAAAGGTTACGGCGTTGTATTCTAAATTTATTTCGGTTTTACCTTTCGGTTGGTAACTGTCGATATTGAGGGTCAAAGGCAAAGTCATTTCTTTGTATTCTTTTTTGTTAGAATACACCACCTGAATCATTCTTTCCTCTTTGGTTTGTGTAATTTCCTGTTTATTTATCGAGAAATTATTTCCGTCAATATAGAACGATTTCTTAGTGTTTCCATCAAATTCTTCGTCCAATCTATACACTTGATCGGTATATGTTTCTGTATATTTTCCGTCTTTCAAATTGTCTATTGCTCTTCCCAACAACATATTTTGCACCTTGCTATAATCTAAATCGGTTCCCAGCAATTGGCTTAATGCGCTGAAATCGCCTTCATAATAAGTGCCTTTTACTTTTTCGTAATAGCTTACTTTGGTTGGCGTAATCGAAGCTTTGGCCATTGTGATTCCCAAAAACCGAATACTAATCAAAATCTGTTCGTCTTTTTTGATTTTAATTTCGGCAGTAACATTCTGATTTTGTTTTTCAGAAGCATATTGGACGCCCGCTTTTATATATAATGTCGAAAACTCGTTTTTATTGTTGTAGTAGTTTTCGATGATTTTATTAACACTCTTTCGGTTTTCATTTTTAGACACCGCAACCGCAGCCGTTTTCGATTTACACGATACGAGTACTAACGAACTAATGAAGCTAACCAAAAAAAGAAGTTTTACATTTTTTGAAAATTTATTCATTCTATTTCTTATTTCTTGGTTTTTAATAATTGATTGGCTTTAGCAAAATACTGCTCTTTTTTCTTGAAATCTCCCAACCCATTGAAGGCCTCGCCCAATTGAAGATTGAAATTCGTTTCTAATTGTACATCATCAACCACATAATCCAGCCCCATTTCTAACATGGTTACGGCTTTTTTAAATTCCTTCATTTGATTATTGGCCAAGCCGGAAAAATAATAAAACTGAGGTTGTGTTGGATAAGTTTCAACTAAAGATGTCGCTTTTTTGGCTACAATCTCAAATTGTTTGGTTTCGACATAACTCTGAAGCAAAAGCATATTGGTTTCGATGTCTGGTGCCAAATTATTTTTTAGAGACAATTCATAATATTGAATGGCTTTGTCCCATTGCTTTTTATTGTGAAAATATTTTCCAATTTCTTTGGATACATTTACATCTGGCTCTTTGTCAAAATAGGCAATTGCTTTCTCCAAATCTGGCGAATATTGCGGATTTTTATTGACAAAATTCAAAAATTCATTCAACACTCGGTATTTTATTTTAGAATCTATTTTGGTACTGGCCAAAACCAAATTCATCGCATTGATTGCTTTTGGAGCTTCATTTTTATCTAAATAATACTTAAACAATCCTACTTGCGCCCAATCCGAACTTGGAATTTCTACTTCTAGTTTTTTGGTGATTTCTGCTGCTTTTTCATTTTCATTATTCTCCGAATACAACTTGATTAAAGCAACATAATTGGACTCATCTTTTGGATTCAATTTAATTTGAACCATTAAATTATTTATTTCAGCATTTTGAAATTTCCCTTGTGCCAAAATTTGCGTTTTATAGGCATCTCTTCTGTTTGACTTTCCAACTTTGTCGTTCAACTCATTGATGAGAACGAGTGCTTTGTCAAATTGTTGCGTGTTCATATAAAGTTCAACCAAATCTTCTTTGTAAACTTGGTCAAATTCAATCAATTTATTAACTGTGAGTATTGCTTGATTGTAATTCTTGGTTTTGTAACTTACCTCATACATTCCTGCCCAAAACCATTTGTTTTTGGGATCTATTTGCGCCGCTTTTTCATAGGAAGAATAACTTTGTTCATAGTTTTTTAGACCAAAATAATTCTTTCCCATTTCCGAATAAACAGCTGCATCATTGGGTTTTAATTTCAAACAATATTCCAATGCTGTAATGGCTTTGTCGTAATTTTCGATTCCTTTTTGCTTTAAGGATTCGTAAAAATAATCTTGAAATTTGTCAGTTTCAGGCACAATAGATTCTGGTTCGGTTTGCGACAATAGCGAAGCTGAATTGCAAAGCAAAACCAAGAATAAAAAGAAAGAAACCGTTTTTTTCATTTATAGAAATTTCATTTTGCTGGGTTAGATTTGACAACTTTTAAAAAGTTGTCAAATCTTTTTAATGACAAAAACCTATTCCAACACCGAATAATCGCCTATACTAATGCTTGTAAAATTACCGTCAAAACTAGCGTGACTTCCTATCATCGCATTGTCTAAATTGGCGTTTTTTATATGCGAATGAGTTTGCACCAAACTGTTTTTTATCGAACTATCAACTACATGACATCCATTTCCTAAAGATACATTTGGTCCAACCGTTGCATTAATTAAAATCACATCTTTACCAATATAACAAGGCGGAACAATCGTTGAATTCTCCAATTTTACATCATAATCTACCAAATGCTCGCCATCATTATGCAAAAATCCTAACATTCTGGAATTGGTTTCCACGGTCACGTCCTTGTTTCCGCAATCCATCCACTCGGCGACTTCTCCAGGCACAAAAACCATACCTTTAGCCATCATTTGCTTGATTCCGTCATTAATTTGATATTCGCCACCGTTGATGATGTTGTTATCCAAAACATATTGCAATTCGTTTTTCAAAACGGCAACATCCTTGAAATAATAAATACCGATCACGGCAAGATCTGAAACAAATTCCTTTGGTTTTTCGACTAATTCAATAATTTGATTGGCTTCGTTCAAATTAACCACACCAAAAGCTTCTGGTTGATCTACTTTTTTCACCCAAATCACGCTATCGGCATTTTGATCCAAATCGAAATCGGCACGAATCAAAGTATCAGCATAAGCAATCACAGCTGGTCCGCTCAGCGACTCTTTGGCACACATAATTGCGTGACCAGTTCCCAATGCTTCGTTTTGATAATAAATCGTTCCTTTTGAACCTAGTTTTTCGGCAATGGCGATTAAATCTTCTTCTACTTTTTTGCCAAAACTTTCGTGAATGATAAAGGCAATTTCTTCAATATCTTGATTCAAAACTCCTGCAATATCTTCGACCAAACGGTGTACGATTGGTTTTCCGGCAATTGGAATTAAGGGTTTCGGAATGGTTAATGTGTGAGGTCTTAATCTGGAACCACGTCCAGCCATTGGTACTATTATTTTCATTTTTTTGTCATTGCGAGAAACGAAGCAATCGCATCCTCATGATTATTTTTTTTATTTTTTTTTGCCACAGATGAAACAGATTAAACCTATTTTCACGGATTTTTTATTGTTTTATTCTAGAGAACTAAATCTTTTCCAAAGACGAATTAATTATTAACGACTGATTGGTAATTTTTTTTAGCTGTTTATTTAAAACATCTAATAGTTTTTTATGATTAATATTTAGAAAATACATATGAATTCCATATTGTGAGTTCGCAATTTTTATGTCAAATTTCAGTAGCAATTTGTAAAACCAAGAATCTCTATATTTTTTTGTTGGTTTTTTCATTTCAATATAAATTTGTCTATTATTAGCAATTCCTCTGTAATGGGTAGTTACTACATAAAACGATTTAATGTCTTCAAAATATACATTTATTTGTTTTGTTAAAACATTATAAATAATGATTTCGTTTGTAGTAACAGTAAGAAGAGGTTTTGTTCTTATTAAATGTAAAATTGAAATTATTATTCCAAAAACGAATATAATAAACCCAAATAGAAACATAGTGCTTTTAAAAGGTTTTAATTCAAAATTAAAAAAGTCTTTATAAAAAAATAATTTTTTATGAATAAGTCGAATTTTATACAA
>DAORUG010000079.1:0-13692 GCA_035433125.1 Flavobacterium sp. | reverse complement strand
GAGAGCTTCCAAGAAAAAAAACATCCAAGCACTACTGATACTCGTTATCTTTCTACTGGTTTTAAATGTAATTAGCGGTTATTTTTTCCATCGTTTTGATTTAACCAAGGACAAACGATACACGCTTTCGACCACTTCTTTGAATATCATCAAACAAGTGCAAAATCCTTTGTATGTAAAAATCTATTTGCAAGGTGATTTACCTGCGGAATTCAAGCGTTTGCAAAGTGAAACCCGAGATTTATTCGAAGAATTTCAGGCTTATAACAAGAATATTGTTTACGAATTTGTGGATCCTTTGGAAAACGAAGACGAAAGTATGGACAACATCAAAGAGTTGTATCTAAAAGGGCTTACGCCCATCAACATCACTGTTGACGACAAAGGCAAACAATCACAAGCAATGGTTTTTCCTTGGGCGATTGCAGTTTACAACAATAAGGAAGTCAATATTCCTTTGTTGAAAAATATTATGGGCGCATCGACTACCGAAAAAGTCGTGGGTTCTGTGCAACATTTGGAATATTCTATTGCTGATGCCATTAACAAAATCACCAAAGAAAAGCAGAAAAAAGTAGCGATAATCAAAGGAAACGGCGAATTGCAAGACGTGCAAATTGCCAAATTCCTGATGCAGGTTCGCGAAAGTTATCACATTGGTCCTTTTACTTTAGATTCGGTGGCCAAAAATCCAACAGGAAGTTTAGATGCTTTACAAAAATACGACTTGGCCATCATTGCCAAACCAACAGAAACCTTCACCGATTCCGAGAAGCAAGTGTTAGACCAATTCATCGTCAATGGTGGAAAAACGATCTGGCTTATTGACCAAGTAACCATGGAGATGGACAGTTTGTACAATGATTATGGTTCGACTTTGGCCTTTCCAAGAGATTTGAATTTGAATGATATGTTCTTCAAATATGGGTTCCGAATCAATCCTGATTTGGTTAAAGACGAACAAGGAAGTCCCATAAAATTAGCCACTGGCGAACCAGGAAGTGCCACGCAATATCAAGAATTCAATTGGAAATTTGCACCGCAAGTTTATCCAATTAGTAAGCATCCAATCGTGAAAAATTTGGGTGGAATCAAGTTCGATTTTGCCAATGGAATCGATACGTTAAAGAATGGAATCAAGAAAACGGTTTTGTTGCAATCTTCTCAATATTCGAAGAGAATTGGTTCTCCTGTTGAAATTAATTTGAATATCGTTGAAGAAGAAACCTCGCCCAATCATTACAAGAATACGGGAAATATTCCACTTTCGGTTTTACTGGAAGGTTCGTTTCATTCGATGTATGAGAATCGGGTATTGCCATTTGAGCAGCAATCATTTCAGCCTCTCGGCAAAGCCAATAAAATGATAGTGATTTCGGACGGTGATCTGATTCGAAACCAATTGGATAAAAACTTTCAACCTGTAGAATTGGGTTACGACCAACGCTCCGGTAATTTGTATGACAACAAGGATTTCCTGATGAATTGTGTCAATTATGTATTGGATGACAGCGGACTTATTAACATTCGAAGCAAAGACCTCGATTTGCCTTTATTGGATAAAGAAAAAGTTTACGAAAGTTATACCCCAACACAAATCCTAACTATCGGGCTTCCCATCTTTATTTTAGGGCTTTTTGGGGTTGTTTTTACCTTCCTGAGAAAGAAAAAATATGCCAAGTAAACCGTGTTGGTTCCGCATAAATGAGGTAAACATTTAAATATTTCTTCTAAACCATTAAGATATTAAGATGCATTAAGGCAATAAAAAAATCTTAATTTCCTTAATTTCTTAATGGTTCAAAAAACAATAAAAAACATTGTTTGGAAAATTTTTGGCTAAGTTATAAGTGCTAGAAATGTTAATAAAAAAAGTTTTTATTCTAGAATAGTTTACGATATATTTGTAGCTACATTGATTTTGGAATTTGAATAAAATTCGCAGCCAAAAAATAAAACAAAATATATGAAATTTATAGTATCGAGTTCGTACTTATTAAAACAATTACAGGTTTTAGGAAATGTTATCAACAGTAGTAATACGTTGCCTATTTTGGATAACTTCCTATTTGAATTGGATCATAAAACGTTAATGGTTTCTGCTTCAGATTTGGAAACTACAATGTCGGCTACATTAGACATTGATTCCACCAGCAAAGGAAGCGTTGCTGTTCCTGCCAAATTACTTTTGGAAATTCTTAAAACTTTTCCGGAACAACCCTTGACTTTCACCGTTGAAGAAAATAGCACGATAGAAATTAGTTCTAATTCTGGTAAATATGCTTTGGCTTATGCTCCTGGAGAAGAGTTTCCAAAAGCCGTAAACTTAGACGAACCTTCGGTAACTTTAGTTCCTGCTGATGTTTTGGCAACTGCCATTAGCAAAACGATATTTGCTGCCGGAAACGATGATTTGCGTCCGGTAATGTCGGGTGTTTTCTTCCAGTTTTCTCCACAAGGTTTGATTTTTGTGGCGACTGATGCTCATAAATTAGTAAAATATGCCCGTACTGATGTAACCGCTTCGCAAGTGGCCGATTTCATTATGCCAAAGAAACCATTGACCATTTTGAAAAACATCTTGGGCTCTTCGGATGCGGAAGTGAAAATTGAATACAACGATTCGAATGCTACTTTTTCTTTCGATAATTACATCTTAATGTGTCGTTTGATTGACGGAAAATATCCCAACTACGAAGCGGTGATTCCAAAAGAAAATCCAAATAAATTAATGATTGACAGAACACAATTCCTGAATTCTGTGCGTCGTGTTGCGATTTTCTCTAACAAAACTACCCACCAAATTCGTTTGAAAATTGCGGGTGCTGAATTAAACATTTCTGCCGAAGATATTGATTACTCGAACAAAGCCGAAGAGCGTTTGACTTGTGATTATCAAGGTGACGATATGCAAATTGGGTACAACTCTCGTTTCCTGACCGAAATGTTGACCAACTTACAATCCGATATGATTATGCTTGAAATGTCATTGCCTAACAGAGCCGGAATCCTAACTCCAGTAGATGGTTTAGAAGAAGGTGAAACTGTTACAATGCTCGTTATGCCAGTAATGTTAAATAACTAATTTTAGATTGCGGATTGCAGTTGGCAGGTTGCAGATGGCAGATTTTAGATTGCAGATATTAAAAAGCTAACTAACCAAACCATTATATTTCGAAAAACCGTCCCAATTTATCGGGACGGTTTTTTTATTGGTGCATTGCCAAAACGGGAATATCCAATCGATTCGAAAATTTCTGTGTCAAACTAGGTTTGAATAATTCAACGAAAAAGTTTCTTTTGTAAGTCAACATCGCTAATACGTCGATGTCTTTGAACAAAACAAAATCTAAGATGGTGTCATGCACATCATCACTTGGAATTATAGAAAACTGAATAGGTTCGCCCAAAAATTCTTCTTCCCATTGTTTGATAGTAGAAGGTGAAACGTCTGAATTATTAGTTTTTACGTACAAGCATTTCACTTTAGCATTTGTTTTTTTAGCAATTTTGAGTACTTCTTTCAGTGCTTTTTTGTCTTTATCTCTATAGCGAGTAGTGAAACCAATCGTTTCAATTTTCTTGAATTCGGCTTCCGATGGAACACTCAAAACAGGTACATCCACAGCGGTCAAAACATTACCCGTATTGGTTCCCAAGAAAAAGGCTTCCCAGCCTGTTGCTCCAGAAGTTCCCATAACAATAAAATCTATATGTTCTTCATCAATGGCTTTTTTGATATTGAAAAGCAAACTGCCATCCATCAATCTATGGCTCATTTTTATGTGTTGGAGATTCCGTTTTTCGGCGATGGCGTGAAGTTTTGGAATTTCGTCTTTAAACATATCAAATTCTGTTAACTGCAGGGAATCAAAAAGAACGTTATAATTCTCCGGGAAAAATTGGTTGTCATAAACAGGGAGTTCAAACGTATGCAATAATACGAGTTCACCATTCACTATTTTGGCAAATTCCAAAGCGTGAACGAAAGCATTGGTAGCTGCTTCGGAAAAATCGGTGGGAAACAAAATCTTTTTCATCTTTATGAATTTTAAGTGATTTTATACCTTAAAGATAAGCATAAAAAATGAGTATCCATAACAACTATAAGATGTTTATGATAACTTTAATACTACAAAAAAGTTTAGGGGGTTAATTGGTTAAGCGGTTAACTGGTTAACTGTTTAATCAATTAAGGGTTTAAGGGTTTTGGGTATTTAATATCTATTGTTTGCCGACGCGCCGCCTGGCTCCTTCGCTAAAGGGGGAGTTTGTAGGAATGCTGAAAAATAGGGATTTATAAAGGTTTAAGAGTTTAAATAACTCCCATTTTTTTCATTAAAAAAGTAGCGCTTTTATTTTTGCAAATGCCATCCCGCAAGATGAAGTCAAAGTGGAGGTCGTTGTTTCTTATTTCGACTTCAAAACATTTGTTTACTAATGTTTCCGGATACTCGTTGGTGGTCAGACAAACTTCAATATCGTGAGTGGCAATGGCACCCAGCGCTTTTTTGGCAATCACTTTTTTGATGACTTCAATCGTACCGTTTCGCTTGTCATCAGAATTGGTGCCTCTCAGAATTTCGTCTAATAAAACAAAAGCAGGTTGGTGATCCAGTTCGTCCATAATTTGTTTCAAACGCTTGATTTCGGCAAAGAAATAGGATTCACTATCCGACAAAGAATCGGCGAGTCGCATCGAAACCAAAACCGGCATTGGATGTACGTTGGCCTGAGTCGCACAAACCACGCTTCCCATTCCCGTCAACACCATATTGATGCCTAAACTTCTCAGAAAAGTACTTTTGCCTGACATATTTGAACCGGTCAAAATCATAAAGGATTGGGGTTGAAAATCGATGTCGTTCCCTACCCTATTTTTTTTGGAAAGCAAAGGATGACTCAAATTCGAGAACGAAATTTCATAATTGGTATTTAATTCCGGGAACACAAAGTCGGGATTGTTGTAGGACACATTGGCCAGACTGTTGAGCATTTCGAATTCGCCCATCACCACCAACCAGTTTTCAAGAACTGCGGCGTGTTGGTTTTTCCATACTATCAAGGCTTTAAAGATATGCAGATTGAATAAAAAAGTTCCGTTGAATGCAACTCCTGTTATTAAATTCTGAATGGTATCCATACTCGAAAACAAACTGGCTAACTGTTTGAGATGCACACTGGCCTTTTCGTTTTGATACATCAGCTGCTTTTGCAACCGGATTAATTTCTCTGCTTTGAAGTCTTCCTTTTCAATCTTTTGAAGCAATAATCCGTAGTGCGAAATGATGGTATCAATATTCGAGGAATGGGCGATTTCGAGTTGAATTCGTTTCATAAACCGACCCAAAAAACCAAGATTAAATATAAAAATAAAACTCAATACGTTTAAATAAACAACATTCGATGTAATCCAATAGGCTACTGCAGCACCCAGGAAAAGGACAGGCGAAAGTATCGAAATCCAAACAGTTCCTTTCGACAATGGGGTGCTGTTGCTTTTACTCCATTTCAATAAAGATTCATAAGCGGATTTCGTATCCTGACTTATTTTGGCCAAAGCCAAAAACTCCTGACGCCAATCTAATTTATCGGCCAATTCCTTTACCGCTTCCTGATTGCGAATAATTTCTTCATTTGGCAGCAATCGGACACATTGTTGGGCTAAAGTTTTCTTACCAATATAAGTGGCGGTTCTGTTCATATTCTGAAACAAAGAATGATTGCCAAAAACATCCAAATCATAGGCATAAGGGTGTTGAAAATCAATAAATTCTTCTCCATTTTCAAAAGGAAGTTTGTTGTTTTCCAGATATTCCCTTTCGTTGGTATTAATGGATCGTAGGGCCTCCCCCATTTTAATTTGAAATTGCAACTTCGAATGCCATCGCATCAAGAGAAAAAAAGCAATCAAAAAGGAAATTGAAAGTCCTAAAAGTAACATTTTACTTTCCTGAAGGTAGTAATAACCCAAAAGTAAAAAGAGCAGAATACTCGCCAAACGAAGCAAACTGATGGTATTGTATTGGGTTTTGGTTTTGGTTAATTCCTGCGAATAGGTAAGACTTCTCGATTTGTATGGTTCCATTTTTTCTAATAATATACAAATATAGGGATTGCGGGGAATAAGTTAACACCAAACAGGTTTTCAATTACTGTTTTTAGACACCCATTGCACCAATTTGCAAAGATTTTATCTAGTTTTAGAATTTACCAGTATTTATTTGAAGGACAAACTATTTTAACCATTAAGTGAATTAAGGAAATTAAGATTTGTAGTACTCTCAACTTTTATAATTTTCTGGCTCTAAGGGTATTTGTGTGAAAGACAGACCATTTAGCGTATTAAGATTTGTAGTATTCTTAATTTTCTTAATTCACTTAATGGTTTAAAAAAAGAAAATCCATTGACACCTTTGTCAAAGTTTTAAACTTTGACAAAGGATTGATTAAAATCAAAATTTACTAAAGCCAAAATTCAATACTACTTTAGAATTAATACCTTTGCACCCTAGACGAAAAAATATGATACATCAGGATGCTATAGTTGCGCTTGCCACGCCTTCGGGAGCCGGAGCCATCGCCATAATTCGGATTTCTGGAGAAGAAGCCATTACCATAGGGAATGCTGTTTTTCAATCCATTAAAAACAAAGATTTAACCCAACAAAAATCCCATACCTTGCATTTGGGTCATATTATAGACCACAACAAAACCCTGGACGAAGTGCTGGTTTCTATTTTCAAAGGGCCTCACTCCTACACTGGCGAAAATACTATCGAGATTTCCTGTCACGGTTCTACGTATATTCAGCAACAAATTATTCAGTTATTGCTTCGCAATGGCTGTCGAATGGCCAATCCTGGCGAATTTACCCTAAGGGCTTTTTTGAATGGCAAACTCGATTTGTCACAAGCCGAAGCGGTAGCCGATTTAATCTCTTCGGATAATGAAGCTTCGCACCAAATTGCGATGCAACAAATGCGTGGTGGTTTCTCTAATGAAATTGCCAAACTACGCGAAGAGTTGTTGAACTTTGCTTCCCTAATCGAACTCGAACTGGACTTTGCCGAAGAAGATGTAGAATTTGCCGACCGCACCCAATTTCACGAATTATTGAATCGGATTGAGTTTGTTTTGAAACGCTTGATTGATTCTTTTGCCGTGGGGAATGTAATCAAGAACGGGATTCCGGTGGCGATTGTGGGCGAACCCAATGTAGGGAAATCGACGCTTTTGAATGCCTTATTGAACGAAGAACGCGCCATTGTTTCTCATATTGCAGGAACCACTCGGGACACTATTGAAGACGAATTGGTGATTGGTGGCATCGGGTTCCGATTCATTGATACGGCTGGAATTCGCGAAACCGAAGACCATATCGAAAGCATTGGTATCCGGAAAACCTTCGAAAAAATAGAACAGGCACAGGTGGTGATTTATTTATTAGACAGCAGTTTACAGTCGGCAGATGGCAGTTTGCAGATGAACCAAATAGAAATTGAAAAAATCAAGAATCAGTTTCCGTTGAAACCCTTATTGGTTGTTGGCAACAAATCGGATTTGCTTACTGAGAAAGAGGCTGATCATCTAAAATCTGAAATTCTGAACCTCAATTTGATTTCTGCCAAAGAGAACATTGGGGTTGAAGCATTGAAAGACCAATTACTATCCTTTGTGAATACTGGTGCTTTGAGAAATAATGAAACAATAGTCACCAATACAAGACATTACGATTCTTTATTGAAAGCCTTAGACGAAATCCAGAAAGTAAAATACGGATTGGAAACCAATTTGTCGAGTGACCTGATGGCGATTGACATTAAGGAAGCTTTGTATCATTTTGGGATGATTACGGGGCAAGTTACGAATGACGAATTGTTGGGGAATATCTTTGCTAACTTTTGTATCGGAAAGTAATTATACTTCTTTTGTTATCTAACTACTTATTTTTGTTGACTTTACAATAAACATTCATCTTTTTTTTGTTGCCCTATATCCTTTTTTTTAGTATATTTGTTGCTCAGTTGTTGCCCAATGTACGTTTTTGTTGCCCAAATTGAATTGGCAACAACCGTGGACAAATGATGCTACCTATTGCTACATTTCGCTACATAATGCTACATTTTGCAACATAATAATTGGATTATGAGTAGCAATATGGCTATACCGAAAACCTGTACTTATTGCGGCAAAGCCTATATTGCTAAAACCACTTTAACTCGTTATTGTGGCCTAAAATGCAATTCCAGACACTGGAAGCAAAAAGCCAAAGAAGAGAAAATCCAAAACTCTCTAATCGGGCAACAGCAAACGATGCAAAGTCTGCAAACTTTACAATCTACAAATCCAGCCTCATTACAATCAAAAAACTATTTATGTGTTCAAGATGCAGCGGAACTAATTGGCGTTAGCCGATGGACAATAAACAGGATGATTAAACGTGGTGATTTGATAATCCACAAGTTTGGCAGGAAGAAAATAATTGAGCGTTCACAAATTGATAAACTTTTTAATTGATGGTACAATGAAAGTAACTTTAAGACAAAGACAGAAAGGAAATAAAATCAGCCTCTATCTCGATTACTACAGTAATGGTAAGCGAGATTATGAATATTTGAACCTATACCTCCTCCCGGAACCTGAAAAAGGAAAATTGACAAAAGCCGAAAAGGATGAAAATAATAAAATCCTTTCTCTTGCAGAAAGCATCCGTTCTAAAAAACATTTAGAAATACAAAACGGAATGTATGGTTTCAACAATCTAGAGAAATTAAAAGGCTTCTTCATTCTTTATATGGAAACACTAGCTGAAATGAGACTAGAAAGCAAAGGCAATTATGACAACTGGGATAGTAGCATTAAACATTTAAGAAAGCATTGCCCAAGAGACATATCATTTGCACAATTGGACAGTAAATTCGTGGAAGGTTTCAGAGAATATCTAACAAAAACTGCTCGCACACCAGGAAACAAACCTTTGTCAGCAAATTCAGCTCACTCCTACTTCAACAAATTTAGAGCAGCTTTAAAACAAGCAGTTAAAGATGGAATTATAAGAACCAATCCTGCGGAGCAAGTGGATTGTTTGCCACAAGGAGACAGCGAAAGAGAGTTTCTAACACTCGAGGAACTGCAAAGCATCTTGAAGCACGAATGTGAAATTCCTGTTCTTAAAACAGCTTTTATTTTTAGTTGTCTTTCAGGTTTAAGATGGTCTGACCTCAACAAATTAGTTTGGTCCGAAATTCAACATTCAGACGATTATGGTTGGCATATACGTTTCCGTCAAAAGAAAACAAAAAGCACGGAAACCCTCCCAGTTTCAGACCAAGCACGTACTTTGTTAGGTGAAATAGGTGAACCCACAGAAAGAGTGTTCAAAGGTTTAAAATACAGTGCGTGGCACAATCTAAAATTGCAGCAATGGGTAATGAAAGCCGGAATAAGCAAAACCATTACTTTTCATTGTGCAAGACATACGTACGCCACCTTGCAATTAACATTAGGAACTGATATATTTACAGTATCAAAATTATTAGGACATAAAGATATTCGTACTACTCAGGTTTATGCCAAAATCATTGATGAAAAGAAAAAAGAAGCAGCTAACAAAATAATTTTAGATTTATGATATTTGGTGAAAAAATTAGTTTTGATGGAAGATTTGGAATTTATATGGGAGGATTTTTAAGTTCACTAAATTCTGCTTCTGTAACATACAAAGGATCTGATATTGAAATTGATGGAGAAAAAACAGATAATTCAGAAATTCATTTTAACAATTTCATATCATCCAATGAATATCATAAATCACTAGATTCCAGATATGAAAATGCAATAAACGAACTTGAAATAACGCTTTTTGAAACTTATCATAAATCTGAAAAACTCTCATTACTAATAAAAATAATTTGTGAGGTTGATTCTTTCAAAAGTTTACTAAAAAAGACTGAAGGTGGCTTTACACATAAATTTTTTCAATTTTCAAATAAATCTCCTGAAAAAAAATACCAGGAGAACATAATAAACGAAAGCTCCTTACAGGACTATTACTTTTGGATGAATCACTATTTAAAAAAAATATCCAAATTTCTAAAAAACCATAAAAGAAGTATTGAAGCTACTAATCAGATTGATTTTCCATTACCTCCATCAATGATTTCTGATAAAAACAGTTCAACTAAAGAAAAACCAATTGCTAATTTCATACACTTGTTTCAAGGTAGTGGCTTTTACAATTTACGCCAAAAATTTTTGCCATCTGATGATGACTACATCAACAGTGATATGGAATATGATCCTATAACAGAAACAAGAACTTATTCTTATCAGGACAATGAAACTGGTGAATGGATAGAGTCGAAGTGGGTTTTCAAAGATCATTATCTAAAATGTTTGAATAATGAGTATCGAATTAGCATTAAAAATATTGACTGTTATATTTCTGACCAAACAAATGAATCTAAAATTAGACTATTCTTAAAGCTAACTCTTTCAAACCTAAAATATCTACTAACTGCAATCGAACGTAACAAAGAAGTGAATAAATACAAGGCTAGCATAAATTCTATAAACGCACTTATTAGGTTCATTTATAATAAATATTCTGATTTTATACCTAAAAAGATGATTGAAGAATATGCAAAATTAGGACCTTTAAAAATTGAAACGAGTCTGCCAAAAGCTTTACCACCTACTAAAGAAACAGAAACCGGTGTAATTTCTTTACCAGAAAATAGTGTCCCTAATTCTAATGATAAAACTGTTATTAAAAAATCTACTACTAGTTGCTTTAAAAAAATGGCAGGGGCATCCAAAAAAAGGAATATAAAATCATTATTCAGTTTATTAGAAAAAGAAAAATACATTAATAGTGATTCAAAAAATGATTTTATTAATGCATTTACAGGAATGACGCCAATAAATAAAATTAAATGGACTGGATTATTTGGAGACATAAAGACATTAATAAATTATTGTATTGAAAAAGAATTTATACCTAAAATCAGTAATAAATGGGTAGTTACTGCAAACATTTTTACAAACAACGGAAACGCTTTTATCAACAAAGAGATTAAAGATACTCCAACTACAAATAACGAAGCAGCAATAAAAAGATTAATAGATTCTATTGGCTAACTCCGCACCGCCTTTACTTTATTTTACTTTTTTAAAACTATATTTCTTTTGAATGTTTTATAGTTGCTATTATCAGCAATTATAACACTCCACCTCCACACGTCCATAACTCCGCTTCTTCAAAGCGGAGTTCTTTTTGAGTCATACTTTGAAATAATTTTACCCTCGTTTGGAAGCAAAACCTCTCGCTTTCAAACACGAGAGAGGAAATTAAATATTACTAAAATTAAAAAAATTATGGATCAAGAAATTATTCTTCAGAAACTAACCAACATCGAAACGATGTTACAAGAGCAAAATCTCCTTAAAAAGGATGTTTTAAACCTCAACGAAGCTTGTACTTACCTCGATATGAGTGCTTCCCATTTGTACAAAATGACTTCCCAGAAGTTAATCCCGCATTTTTGTCCACAAGGTAAAAAACTTTATTTCAGACGATTAGAACTAGACGAATGGCTTTTACGAAATCGCCAAACCTCAACTGACGAGATAGAAACAATGGCAGCTAATTATTTATTAACTCATAAAAGAAAATAAGATGCCATACTACAGCCCTACTGAAGAAATGCTAGAAAAAATTCATTCTCGCATTAGTGAACTGGCTTTGAACATTAAGACAAAGCAGCTCCTCGATCCAGAGAATATCATTCTAAACAACCAGGAATTTATGAAACTAATGGATGTTAGCAAAAGAACGGCCCAGCAATGGCGAGATAATAAAATCATTGGTTTTTCTCAAATTGGTAATAAAATTTACTATCGGCTTTCGGACATTTTAGTTCTCTTGAATGAAAACTACAATGCGAAAAAAATAATTTTTACATAAATCTTATAGACTGATGGTATCAACATATAAAAATTTCATAACAACATTAGGAGATAAAAATATCATTGATATTCTCCTAGACATAAAATCTGGCAAGTACGTAAGCGAAATTAATTCTATCCGTTACGCTTTACATTCTGACAAGGTTCAACTAGCTAATGGTTTAAAAATGGATTTAGTTGCATTTACAGCCTCAGGGACATTCAGCAAACAACGCAAAGCTAAATTCCTAGCAACTTACTCTCAAATAATCAATCTTGACTTCGACCATATACCTACTGAAGAACTTGAAGGCCTTGTGGCTAAAATAAACGAATGCCAATATACAATGGCATCGTTTATTAGCCCTAGTGGAGAAGGAATCAAGATATTTATCAAAGTCAACTCTATTTCAGAGAAACACTCAATAGCTTATAACCAAGTGGCAAATTTTTATAAAGACCTTACGGGTTTTGATTTTGATCCAAAATGCAAAGACATAACCCGGCTATGTTTTGTTTCTAATGACCCTAATACCTATATAAACGAAAACAGCAATGTTTTTGAAGTAACAGAGGTAGCAGAATCTATTATCAATATTGTAGCTCCACAAATTATTAGTAAGCTTCCAACGGATGATTTACTGGATAAATGCCTGAAATTTACAGAACAAAAAGAAACATACCAAAACGGCAATCGTAATAATTTTATTTATTTATTTGCCAGCAATGCAAATCGTTATGGTATTGTAGAAACCGACACTTTAGACTTTTGCACTACTAATTTCGATTTGGACGAAAAGGAAATTACAAATTCTGTGACTAGTGCTTATAAAAATCAAATGGCAGACTATGCAAAGTTTGCCGACTTTGCAAACAAACCTATTTTTCAAACAAATACTGGCAATGCACTTAAATCCACTAATACTGAAGATGACGACAGTTATTTAATCAACACCCCCACAATTCCTGATTCGGTTTACAACAACTTGCCTAAAATTCTCAAAGAAGGTGCGGATGTTTTTAATTCTAAAAGAGAAAAAGACGTCTTTCTTACAGGAGCATTAACGATATTGTCAGGCTGTATTCCCAATGTGTCAGGAGTTTATGGCGGTAGAACAGTATATCCTCAATTATTCGCATTCATATTGGCTCCTGCGGCTTCAGGTAAAGGAGTGTTACAATCTGCCAAAGAATTAGCAGATAAATACCATAGTGTAACCCTAGCAAACTCGGTGGAACAAAAAAAAGAATATGACTTCAAAATAGCGGAATACAGAAGAGCACAACGATATAAAAAGAAAGAGGATGATGAAGATGAAGTTCCTGAAGAACCTAATTTCAAAGTAGTTTACATTCCTGCAAACGCCAGTAACTCCAGTTTAATCCAACATTTACAAAAAAATGATGGCAGAGGTATTATTTGTGAAACCGAAGCGGATACGATGGGCCAAGCTTTTAAAAACGATTGGGGCTCCTATTCTGATTTGCTTCGCAAAGCATTCCATCACGAGAAAATTTCCATTTCCAAAAAAACCAACAATGAATATTTTGAAATCAACAATCCTCAATTAGCAGTAGCATTATCAGGAACACCTCAACAAGTATTTAACATTATCTCGTCTGCCGAAGATGGCTTATTTAGTCGTTTTTTATTCTATATTTTCAAAACGGATAACATTTGGATAGATCCTTCTCCATATGGAAACCATATAAACTTAACGGATCATTTCGCAAAACTCTCAA
>DAORUG010000078.1:0-13761 GCA_035433125.1 Flavobacterium sp. | reverse complement strand
TAATTTAAAATAATATTTATTTTTTATTCCAAAAAATGACAGTCAATACAGAAAATATTACCAATTACGCAGAAACTTTTATTAAAGTTTTAATCGATTATTCTCCAAAACTAATTTCGGCATTCCTAATTCTATTTGTTGGGCTTTACATAATTCGAGTAATCAATAGACTCATTCGAAAAATTATGATCAAAAGAGAATTGGACCCCACCTTGACCAAGTTTCTTGCTGATATTCTGCTTTGGGTTTTAAGGGTTTTATTGTTTGTAACTTTTATATCGAAGTTAGGAATCGAAACCTCATCATTTGTTGCAATCTTAGGTGCAATGGGACTTGCCGTAGGTTTGTCGCTTCAAGGTTCGTTGTCCAATTTTGCTGGTGGAATGCTGATTATCCTCTTCAAACCATTCAAAGTTGGCGATACGATTGAAGCCCAAGGCAGTATCGGAACAGTTCATGAAATTCAAATATTTGTAACCAAGTTAATCAATGCTAACAATCAGACTATTTTTATTCCAAATGGTTCCTTGTCCAACGGCATTATTACCAACTATTCGATGCAAGGCTTCCGAAAGGCCGATTTAACCATTTCGATTTCTTACGACACCGACATCAAAAAGGCTAAAGACATCATCACTGAAGTACTGAAAAACAATCCAAAAGTACTGAAAACTCCAGCGGCAGAAGTTTCCGTTAAGAATTTAACCGATAGTTCCATCCAACTAGCTGTTAGACCTTGGGCTAATAATGAAGACTTTTGGGGAGTTTACTCTGATACCTTGGAAGGTTGCAAATTGGCATTTGATGCCGCCGGAATTGTGATTCAGCCTTTTGTGAAAGAGGCGTCCGCAAAAAATAATTAAATTATTTCTTTTAAGTCTCAATAAAATTCTTCAAATAAGCTAGATTTGATGAACTGGATTTAGACAAATTGTTCAGAAATAAAAAACGATTTTAAACAATGAGAAAATTTATTATATTATTTATTGTTGCTATTGTTATGTCTTGTAACCAAAAGAAATCTCAAGATATTTTTTGTTTAAAAAAAATTGAATACATAAATCAAAGAGAAAAAATAATTCCATCAATTGTTGAAATTCAAATTGAAGATGTTAATAGATTTTTAGAAAAAAAGATATTATCAGGTAAATTGAAAAATGTAATTTTATATTCATTAAAAGAGACTGATAGAAATTTTTTATATTTAACTCCTTTTGGCACTGGTAAACAATTTAAAATAGAAAATAGTATAATCACTTTGCCGATTATAACTACACTATTCGAAAAAGATTTAGGTAATACTTTGTCTAATCAAGAAA
Source organism: Flavobacterium sp. (assembly GCA_035433125.1). Taxonomy (GTDB): domain Bacteria; phylum Bacteroidota; class Bacteroidia; order Flavobacteriales; family Flavobacteriaceae; genus Flavobacterium. The sequence goes on along the minus strand of DAORUG010000078.1, from coordinate 12,442 downwards.
TTAATAAAAGAATAAATGGAGATGTAGGATTAGTATTTGATAGAGATACTATAATAATAAAACAATGCAATGAATAGTTTTTTGACTGTGCAATTAATTAAATTATCAATGTAGAATTGAATTTGTGCTAACAAACCAAAAATTATTTCTTCGAAACTGTCATCATAAAATCCTTCAAATAATAAGGTTCAAAATAAGCGACATCTACAAAGTCGCTTTTTTGGTGTTTTTCAAAACTGAGAAAACTCATTTCTTTTGCCGAAGGATATTTGACGTCGCCCAAGAAAATATGATTTTGTTTGTTTAAAACCGGTTTACATTTCTCGGCACAATCACCAACAAAATAAAGGGTTTCCTGTAAATCTTCAAAGGAATTTTCGGTGATGATTTCGGCTTGAACGGCTCTTTTATTTTCGAAATTTGGAGTAAAAATTGCGCTGTACACTTCCATTCTTCGGGCATCAAGCATTGGAATTATCAATCCGTTGGAAACCTTGGCTTGCGAAGCCAAAACTTGCAAAGTATCTACAGCAATTAGTGGAATATCCAAAGCAAAACATAAGCCTTTTGCGGCAGAAACACCAATTCGCAATCCTGTATAAGAACCTGGCCCTTGACTTACGGCAATCGCCGATAGTTCTTGGAAAGTTATTCCAACTTCTTTGATGATTTCATCAATAAAAACGTGCAAACGTTCAGCGTGGGAATAGCCCTCTTCGGCAATTTCTTTGCATAGGATTGTTTTTCCGTCTTTTGCCAAAGCAACAGAACAATTCTTGGTGGCGGTTTCGATGTTGAGAATGTAAGGCAAGGTTAAAGTTTATGGGTTAGAGGTATTGGCTAGGTACTAAAAATTGATTTTTAGACTTGTTTTCTAAAAACAAAGCATCCTGCTTCAGATGGATGGTCTAATGCAAAACTATTTGGATTTTCTTTTCTTAGCAAATTTATTATCATAAAATCTCCCAAAGCTGCCATTGTAAAAAAAATACCAAAAAATAAGAAAACTATATTTCCAGTTAAAATAGAATAAATAGCTGGAAGAAATCCCAAAATAATGGCTGGTGTAATTGCACCAATGATGTAATGCTTTACTAGCAATGGCTCATTACAATGACAATAGGGTGTCATCATTTTCCATAACACTCCATATTTTATTGATTTATGACCGTTTTTTGTAAACATTGCCCAAGTGATGCCATGAATCAATTCGTGAACAACAATCCCAAGAATCATAATTAAAAAGACCACAATTGTACTGCTAAAAACTCCTGTATAACTATTTCGGATTAACTCTCTAATGGAAACAAGATTGAAATTTTTTGACCATACTAAATAATACGGAATTCCATAAATTAAAACTATAGGGGAAATTGAAAAAATGGCAAATATATTTGCTTTAACTAAATCGATTATTAGTAATTCTTTCTTAAAACCATCAAGTTCATTTGGGTCATCCATACTTTTTAATGACAATTCTATTTATTTCTTCTCTTCTACTTTATCAGTAGTTACTTTATCTCCCGAATTCAAATCCTTCGAAACTGTCGAATAAGGTCCTATTATGACTACATCTCCTTTTTTAAGTCCAGTAAGTACTTCAATATTGGTATCGTCCTGAATTCCTGTTTTGATGATTCGAATTTTGGCTTTATCGCCTACTTTTACGAAAACACATTCCAGTTTTTTATCACTTTTAGGAGCTGCTTTTTTCTCATCATCCTCTTCCACTTTGAATCCTTTAACGGCTGTGGTATCCGATTTTACGACTACAGAACTTATTGGCACTGCCAAAACGTTGGCTCTTGTTTTAGTAATAATATCAACAGTAGCTGTCATTCCTGGTCTAAAAGGCGAATAAGTTACTGGTTTACCTTCTAATAAATCTTGATACGATTCTTTCAAGATTCTAATTTTAACTTTAAAATTAGTTACTTGATCCGCGGTTAAAGTAGAACTCGCCGAATTAGAAATACTTGTTACAATCCCTTTGAATTGTTTTTTCAAATAAGCATCCACCTCAACATTAGCTTCGTTACCCACTTTTATTTTTACGATGTCGTTTTCATTTACATCGACTTCCACTTCCATATTATTGAGGTTGGCTACACGAAGAATTTCGGTTCCAGCCATTTGTTGGGTTCCCAAAACTCTTTCTCCTAATTCTACATTTAGCACCGATATTGTTCCATCAGCTGGAGCATAAATGGTAGTTCTGCCAAGATTGTCTTTGGCTTCATTTACAGTCGCCGAAGCACTTTGCACATTGAAATAAGCAGATTGTTTGTTAGCTTTGGCCACTTCAAAGGAAGCCACTGTTTTGTCCCAATCCGATTTGGAGATAATTCCCTTATCGAATAAAGTTTTGTTTCTGTCATAATTAGCTTTGGCTTCTTTAAACGAAGCATCGGCTTGACTCAAATTTGCTTTGGTCCCAGATAAATTAGACAGCGTACGATTGTATCCTGAAGTATATAAATCTGGATTTATCTTTACTAATAAATCTCCTTTTTTGACCACTTGCCCTTCAATTACATTTAAAGCAATAATTTCACCTGAAACTTCTGAGGAAATTTTCACTTCAATTTCGGGCTGAATTTTCCCTGTTGCAGAAACAGTTTCGACAATAGTTGTAGCGTTAACATTGGCAATTTCTACCGATTTCCCTTTGTCTTTATTACCAATGACACCCGATTTAGAAAGTATAATTAACAATCCAATGATTGCAACGGCCGCTCCAATTAATATATAAATAGTTTTCTTAGACATAATAAATTAGTTTTTTATGATTGGAATTCCAAAGTAGAATTCTAGTATTTTTATTTTGAAAATATAGTCGTATTTGGTTCTCAACACTTCTGATTGTGCAACGGTATATAATGTTTGTGATTGATTAAAATCGAAAGAATTCATCATTCCCACTGCATATTTTTCTTTGGCATAATTATAAGCTTCTTGTCTTGCCTCTAAAGCAGAAAGGGCTGATTCATAAGCATTCAAACCACCTTTGGCATCTGTAAAGGCTGTGTAAACATTTCTTTGCAAAGTTAATTCTTCTTGTTCGACCGCGATTTTTGATTTTTCTAAATTTACTTTAGAACGTTCTACATTATTTCTTACAGACCAACCATTGAAAATCGGAACATTCAGTTGAACTCCAAAAGATTGTCCTTTATTATCCATAAATTGATCTTCAAATGATGGCGAACTTCCCAATACTGGCATTGAGTTTGGAGACAACACATTTTGATTTGTTCCTTCAACAAATCCAATAACTGATGTTGGATTGGATAGGTTTGGCACAAATCCAGTAATCACATCGGCATACGATATTCTTGTATTGATATTATAAAAACCTTGCAATGAAGGTTGAAAGGCTCCTTTGGCGATGGCAACATTTTTTTCGGCAATCTCTAAATTAGTTTTGGCAATTTTCAATTCTGTTCTTTGCTCTTTTGCCTTGTCGTACACAGCGATTGGAGTTTGCGCCAATATGTTGTTTTCGTCTTTGGCCGAGGTATTATCGGTCACGTCAAAATCATAAAACTCTTTCAACTGTAACAATTGAGCCAAGCTCAATTTAGAAATCAACAAGGAATTCTCGGCTGCAATAACTCTTTGACTATCCGAGGCTACAGTTGCTTTTATGTCTAACAAATCTCCTTTAGGAACAGATCCTGCTTTTACTAATTCTTCGGAACGAGACAATTGTTTTTCGTTTATGGCTCTTTGTTCTTGTTGCACTTTCAAATTTTCTTTATTGAAAAGTACTTGCAAGAAGGCATTGGCAACATTTAAAGCTACATCTTCCTGCATTTTTGTCAATTGATATTTCGCCGCAATAATCGATAGATTTGCTCTACGAAGGGTATTTTGATTTTGCAAACCTTTATAAATATCAAAACCAACACCGACTCCAAATGAGGAATATTGTGTAGTTTGATTTCTTAAAAGTCCCGTTGTTGGGTCTTGATTTAAACCAATATTCCAAGAGTGGTTTGCATTGGAGTTCAAAGTAGGGATAAAATTCCCGACGGCTCCTTTTTTGTCAATGTCTGCCGTTTTAGTATCTAATTCAGTCTGTTTGATGGAAATGTTGTTATCTATAGCGTATTTTATACATTCTTCTAATGTCCATTGTTTTGTTTGAGCCTGAATCGACAAGCTAAACAGCAGGATAATAACGAAAGGGATATAATTAATTTTTTTCATATTATTTGAATGAAAGCGTAGCAAAGGTACTACACAAATTTAACATTTATTTGAAATTCTATTTGTTTTTAGGAGAAAAATCTATGGTTTTGGCTCGTCTGCTTTCAAACCTTGATTCCATACTTTAATTTTATCAGAAGGTTTAATTCCGCTTTTCACTTCTACATAAATCCCATCACTTACACCCAAAACAACATCTTTTCTTTGAAACTTTTGTTTTCCTGTTTCAATCTCAACGTAAGGTTTTTGTGTTTTTTTGTCAAATTGAATTAATGATTCTTTCAAGGATTGCACTTTATCGGCTTTTTCTAAAATAATAGAAGCATTGGCACTTAATCCAGCTCTAATAAATGTGTTATCTCTATTGGTCAAAGTCGCTTTTATTTCAAATTGAATAGCTCCATTTTCGGTTTTTCCTTTTGGAGCAATGTAGGTCAAAACGGCTTCAAATTTTTTGTTTTCAATGGCCCCAACAGTAATTTCGATGGGCATATTCAGTTTTATTTTCCCTACTTCAGATTCATCAACTTTACCCACAAATATCATTTTTCCGATATCGGCAACACTCGCGATGGTTGTTCCTTCGTTGAAATTATTACTTTCGATTACTTGGTTCCCCACTTTTACAGGAACATCCAACACCATTCCGTTTACAGTAGAACGAATTGTAGTATTGGCATAACTTCCAAGTCCAGAAGTGGTGCCGGTTTTTGCAATGTCATAGTCCTGCTTTGAAGCTGAATAATTTTGCTTGGCCTGTTTGTAAGCCACTTGAGCCGCATCAAAATCGTTGGCAGAAATAACTCCTTTGTCGAATAAAGTTTTTTGTCTTTGGTATAATTTCTCTTGATTCTCCAGGTTTATTTTGGCTGTTTGAACTTGATTTTGAGTGTTACTCAAATTAGACACATTAGCAACCACTTTTATTTTGGCTATCATATCTCCGGCTTTAACGGATTCTCCAGCTTTGATATATACTGCTTCTATGATTCCTGAAATATTAGGTTTAATCAATACTTCTTCATCAGGAACTATATTTCCGGTTGCAAGAGTGCTTTTAATAATGGTTTTTACTTCTACTTTATCCGTTTCAAAAACGATAGGCGATTCTTGGTTTTTGGCATATAAATAATACAAAGCCCCGAAAAAAACTATCGCTATTAGAATCAATACGGTTATGGTTACTCCTTTTTTCATTTTACTATTTTTAGTCGATTATTATTGTTTTTGATTGATCTTTTATTCTGCTCGTAGTGCATCTACTGGTTTAACATTTATGGCAGTTTGCGCAGGAATAAATCCAGCTAACAATCCTGACCCTACTAATATGAGTAAGGCTGTAAAAACCACCATTAAATCTACACTTGGATTTATAAACATCATCCCATCAGTAGGCATTGTTGCCAAAATCATATTGAGTATCGCCAGTAATCCCGTAGCAACTGCTATTCCGAACATCCCAGCAATTATGGTTAGAAAAATGGCTTCTAATAATATTTGAGATCGTATTGCCCCTGGCGTTGCTCCTAATGCTCTTCGAACTCCTATTTCATTGGTTCTTTCTTTGACCACAATTAACATAATATTTGATATTCCGATAATACCCGATAACAATACTAAAGTTCCAACAAAATAAGCAATAAATTTAAGCACCATAAACAAGTCCTGTACTTTTTGAAATTCTTCAAATAAATCAAAATTACCTACAGCCCTTTCGTCATCGGGATGAATCGTATGTCTCTCCCGCATAAAAGCTAAAATACCTGGTTTTAGAGCTGTAATTGAAGCGTCGTCTTTTGCTGTTAGCGCCATCCAACCTACAGTATCGCCAAAATTAAATGCTTGTTGAAAAGTGGTAAACGGAATGAATATATTTTTTTGAGCACCTTCGCCATTTCCTCCATTATTTCCTTTGGATTTATAGACCCCAACCACCATAAAATTAATTCCGTTTATTTTAATATAAGTTCCTATAACTTCCTCCGCATTCATATACAATTCAGCGATTACACCTTTACCAATTATAGCCACTTTACGTCTCGAAACAATATCTTGTTGATTGACAAAACGCCCTTTGATAATTTCCATTTGCTCTTGCTTAATCAACTCCGGATAATCTCCATAAATGGTGTAAGCTCCTGTTTTCGTTCCTCTGACTACGTTACTCACTCCGTTAAAATCACCTAATTGATTGCGAGGAGATACATATAATAAGTCTGGGAATTTTTGTTTTAAGGCTTCGACATCATTGTTTTTAAATTCAAATCTTCTCGTTTTAGGCAACCCTTTATATGCTTTTGAGGTTCCTTGTGTCCACATAAACATTGTATTGGTTGCAATTCCGTCAAATCCTTTTTTAACTCCATTTTCCAATCCGTTAGAAGCAGCCAATAAAATGACTAAAATAAATATACCCCAAAACACTCCAAAAGCCGTCATTAGGGTTCGGAAGGTATTGGCAGTTAATGCCTCTAAAATTTCATTCCAGTTTTCTCTATCAAACATAATTATTCGTCTCTAAGTGCTATAATGGGTTTAATTTTTGCAGCCCGATACGCTGGAATAAATCCTGCCAAAGCTCCTGCAATTACTAAAACAATTAAGGTCGATATGGCTACAGTAAAATCTACTTGTGGATTCCTAAAATATTCACTTTCTGCCTGAGGACCTACTAATTCAAGTAAAGCTAAACCTGTCAAAAGGCCCATAAAACCAGAAATAGTGGTTATAAATATAGATTCGTGCAAAATCATGATTATAATGGAAAGTGGTGAAGCACCAAGCGCTTTTCGAATCCCAATTTCCTTTGTTCGTTCTTTTACTATAATCATCATAATGTTACTAACTCCAACAACACCAGCGATAATAGTACAAATCCCAACCCACCAAAAGAACAAGCGGATATACAAATTCAAATCATAAAACTTTTTGGCTTCAATAACTGAATTATTAATTCCAATAGCGCTTTCGTCATCAGGAGCGACTGAATTTTTACCTCTTAGCAAAAGACCTAAATCTGTAGAGAATTGGGTAGCTTCGGCGACAGCTTCTTCGTAACTGTCTTTCTTTTTTAAGGTATAAAATAAAACACTTACTTTATCACCTATACCGTAAACTTGCTGAGTCGTTGACAATGGCAAGTACACACGACCTTCTTCCCTCTCACCAGCTGGATCAGTAAAAACCCCAACCACCTTAAAATTGATATTATTTATTGCTATTTTTTCTCCAATAGGATCTTTTCCCTTAAATAAATCCAAGTTAACTTTTTGACCAATCACTGCAACTTTTTCTGAATTAATCAAGTCATTAGCATTTACAAAACGCCCCTTAACTACAGTAGCATTTTCAATGGCTAAATAATCTGGATTTACACCACGATATTGATAATTTCCGGACTCTTTTCCATATACAACATTAGCTCCCCAAGCATTAAAAGTTGCCCCATTTTTATCGAATAAATCACCATATTTTTGAACTGAAATATCATAATCACTGTTTCGAAATTGTATGTCTCTGCCAGGATTCAAACCCTTGTATGCTTTGGTGGTTGTTCCAGACCAAACCTCAATTATTCCAGCTGCATCGCGTTCAAACTGTTTTTCAATTCCGTTTTGCAACCCTTTTCCAACACCAAGAAGAATAACCAAAATAAAGATACCCGAAGCCACAGAAAGTCCCGTGAGAAAAGTTCTCAGTTTGTTTTTGGCGATTGCCTCAAATATTTCTTGCCAGCGTTCTATATTAAACATAAGAAGAAGCTCTTACTTGTTCTACAAATTTATCGTCGATGATTATTCCGTCTTTCAAGACTACATTTCGTTTGCACATCGCAGCAATATCAGGTTCGTGCGTCACAATCAAAATGGTTTTTCCTTCGTCATTTATTCCTTGTATCAATTCCATGACTTCATAAGAAGTCAAAGTATCCAAAGCTCCTGTCGGCTCATCGGCTAATAAAACTTTTGGGTTTGATGCCAAAGCTCTTGCAATAGCCACACGTTGTTTTTGTCCTCCAGAAAGTTCATTGGGCAAATGGTGCGAATGGGATGCCAAACCCACTTTCTCTAAATACCGCATCGCAATTTCGTTACGCTCCTTTCGTTTCAACCCTTGATAATACAAAGGCAAAGCCACGTTATCTAAGGCACTTTTATAATTAATTAGATTGAAAGATTGAAAAACAAAACCAAGAAATTGATTTCGATATCGAGAAGCGATAGTTTCGTTTAATTTTTTGATAGGCACATTGTCCAAAGTATAATGTCCTGAATCGGCTTCGTCCAAAATCCCAAGAATATTCAATAACGTAGATTTTCCTGAGCCTGACGATCCCATAATGGCGACCAACTCACCTTCTTTGATATTGAAATTGATTCCTTTTAGCACGTGCAATTCAGAACCTCCTACGGTGTACGATTTATGTAAGTCTTTAATTTCAATCATTTTAGATAATTTTAAACAAATTTAGGAATTCTTTAATCTTAATTTTAACAAGATAATGTTAAACGTTCCTTACTATTTTTATATAAGACCTAATTTCTATAAATATGTTACAGCCTAAGCTTAAAAATATATTTGTTTTGTTAATTTTGTTGAATCAAACTAAAATAAAATGCTCAAATTTCTTTCCGTCCTAGTTGTTTTTCTACTCATTTTCTTGATATCTAGTTGTTCTACCTCCAATAAAATAGCGGCACTAAAGCCAGAACCCGACAATGCCGACCCATTGGTTTATGAAAACTCCGTTTCCTTTATTAATTTGCCTATTAGTGTAAAATTAAAAGATGTCGAAAACCAAACTAATGCACTATTGAATGGTTTAATTTACGAGGACAACAACATTGAAGACGACAATATCGAGATGAAAATCTGGAAATTGGCTCCAATAACTATCGAAAGTGACAAAGAAAGCGCCACCGGAAAAATAAAAACTATTTTGCCTTTGAAAGTCTTATTCAAATATAGAATTGGCACAAAAACTTTAGGTGTGGATTTATATAACACTAAGGAATTCAATCTTAACGGAATTGTTACTTTGACTAGCGATGTGGCTTTGACCAATTGGAAACTCATAACCAAAACCGAACTTAAATCGTTAGATTGGAACGAAAGTCCAACGATGGTTGTTTTTGGAAAAAATGTTCCAGTTACTTATGTTATGACTCCTGCAATCAAGCTTTTCAGAGCAAAAATAGAGAAAAGCATTGATGCAGCTATCGAAAAATCGATGGATTTCAAGCCTAATGTTTTAGCAGCTTTAGAAAAAATTTGCACTCCTTTCCAAATGAGTGAAGCTTATGAAAGTTGGCTTCGAATTACTCCCATTGAAATTTATTCGACCAATGCCGTACTCAAAAACGATACTTTTTTGATGGACATGGGAATGAAATGCACTATGGCTACATTGATAGGAAAACAACCAGAATCAAAATTTGATGCATCAAAAATTATCCTAAAACCTGTGACAAAAATCCCGAACCAAATCACGGCAAACATTGCTGCGGTTTCTACTTATGCAGAAGCCTCTAAAATTATGACCAAGAATTTTACAGGACAGGAATTTGGTTCTGGTAGCAAAAAAGTAAAAGTACAAAAAGTGGACATATGGCATAAAAATGACAAAATGGTCATTGCTTTGGACGTTTTAGGAACGGTAAACGGAACAATTTATTTAACAGGATTTCCGCAATACAACGAACAAACAAAAGAAGTCTTTTTTGACAAATTGGACTATGCTTTAGATACAAAAAGCAAATTAATGCGCACCGCAAACTGGCTAGCTCAAGGTCTGGTTTTAAGAAAAATTCAGGAGAGTTGTCGCTATTCTATTGTTCCAAATTTAGAGGAAGGAAAGCAAAGTATGGCTGCTTATTTAAAAAATTATTCGCCAATGCCGGGCGTTTTTGTGAACGGTAAAATGGAAGACATACAATTCCAAAAAATTCAATTAACAAATAAAGCAATCATTGCCTTTATAAAAGTAAACGGAACAGTGAATGTATCTGTGGATGGTTTGAAGTAAATTTAAATTGCAGGTTGCAGATTGCAGATTACAGGTTGCAGATTAATAATAAACCTCAAAGGTTTGAAAAAACCCTTTGAGGTTTATTATTTTATTCTGATTTCTTTTTTCTCATTCGATAAATATAATACCCAATTCCAGCAACAAGCACATACGGAATCACCATTAAATAAACAATCCCATCATTTACAGCTTCTGCTTTTACGGCATTACCCTCGCTAGTCAAAGCAGCACGACACATCGAGCATTGAGCGTTTGCAGAAATAGAAAAGAATAAAGAACATAAAAAACAAGACATAAAAAAAAGACTTTTCACTTTCTTTTTTCCGCTTCTAACTTCTAGCTTCTCACTTCTCACTTTAATTAACATAATACGGCGAAATCATTAAATAGACTACAACTCCAGTTACAGCAACGTACAACCAAATTGGAAAAGTGATTTTAGCAATTTTTTTATGTCGGTCAAATCGTTCTGCCAAAGCTCGAACATACGTTATCAATACCAAAGGAATTACGGCTATAGACAAAATGATGTGGGATATTAAAATAAAGAAATATACCATTTTAATGGAACCTTCTCCTCCAAATTTTGTCGAATCTGTAGTCATATGATACGCCACATACATCACCAAAAAAGCTACTGAAAGAGCAATTGCAGTTGTCATCAATCGTTCGTGAAGTTTTCTTTTACCGTTTTTTATTGCCAAAACTCCAGCTACCAAAACGACAGCTGTAATTCCATTTATTGTGGCATAAATTGGTGGAAGAAACGAAAGTGGCTGTACGTTATAACCAAAGTCTTTTAGCTTAACGCTAAAAAGTAGAGCAACAACAACTGGAATCAAAACGGAAACTAATACTATAAATTTGCTGAATTTTTTTTCTAATGAATTACTTTCCATATTACTCTTTTAATAAAATTGCGATGTCTTGTTGAATGTCTCTAACTCCTGTTTTTTCTAAACCGTCATAATATAAAATCGGGTTTCCGTATTTGTCTTTTCGGCAACGAATATCTCCGTTTTTATCAATCAACGCAAACAATCCCGAATGTTCAAACCCTCCTTTTGCCTTATTGTTTTCACCCGCATAAAGGTTAAAACCTTTATTAGACAAATCGAAAATATAGGTTTTATCGCCAGTCAAAAAATTCCAATTTGAAGATTTTACACCTAATAACTTCCGATGTTCTTTTAAAACTGCAGGCGTATCGTGTTCGGGATCGATGGTAATAGAGACAATTCCAAAATTAGGATTCCCGAAGAAGGTTTTTTCGATTTGCAACATACTTTGGTTCATCTTCGGGCAAATCGTAGGACAAGTCGAGAAGAAAAATTCTAAAACATAGACTTTACCTTTATAAGTTTCATTATTTATCTTGATATTGTCTTGATTAACCAATTCAAATTTTGGAGCTGGGCCAATTTTAGTCAATTTCTCAACTGCATTCGATGAATTAGAAACATTATCCAATCGATCTCCTTTTACAATTTCATTGTTTTGATAACGGTCGATAATTTTGGGAATGGCATAGATTCCGAAAACCAAAATGATAAATGAGATCCCGATATATGATTTATTTTTGAACATTATTTCTATAGTTTAGAGTTTTTTTGAAGCGTTATGATTTTTCTTGAGTGCTGCACGATATTCATAAAGTATAATTTTAAAATCATCAAGCATTTCGTTACTCAATTCCGCTGGGTGAAAGGTGTTGTAGCCTTCTTTATACCCTTTTTTATCTTTTCTTCCTCTGAGATTTCTTTCTTTGTCAACGATATAAACGTTTGGAGTTCCAAAATCTGAATCCAATTTTCCAACTAATTTTAGCTGGCTGTAAAAGGTTGTAATTTCTTCTGGTGAAGTAAAAACAAAATGCCATTGGCTAATGTCGGTAGAAGCGCTCAAAGCATCAACAATAGTCTGTGCATCATCTTCGGTTCCTAAAGGACAAACAACCACAAATTGAAGGTCTTTGAATTCGTGATAACGCTGATAAATTTTTGCATTCAGATTAAAAAAATTGCCTCTGTTTTTTAAAATATTGGTTCCCGAAAAACCAAGAATTGTAATTTTGTTATCCAGACTAACTTTCTCGTTTGTCAGCGATTTCCAATGGCCAAAATCAGCCACTTTTGGAGTGATTACGGGTAATTTTGTAAAACTGTTTACTCCTGATGCAAAAAAAAGATAGGCAACAATGGG
>DAORUG010000077.1:0-13779 GCA_035433125.1 Flavobacterium sp. | reverse complement strand
GATTTTCTTGTTCCAAAACAACAATCAGAATCCATCATCGAAAAATTTAAGGAATCTTTCATTCATAATTTACCCAAATTATTGTTTTTATATATGCCCATTTTTGCGTTTTTACTTTGGATTTTTCATAGTAAAAAAAGATGGTACTATTTTGACCACGGGATATTTACACTTCATTATTTTTCGTTTTTGTTATTGATCACTCTAATGCTCTTTTTATTCGATAAAGCATTTTCATTGTTCGTCAATTCTGGTTTTCTAAGTTTTGCTTCAGGATCAATTAATTTTCTGGGATACAGCTGGATGGCTTATTATTTTTTTCCAGCACATCATCGGTTTTACGGCGAAACCCGAATCCTTTCGTTTATTAAAACGGTACTAATTTTTTTATTTAATTTTATAATTTTAACAATAATATTGCTGTTCTTTGCTTTTTATATATTTATAAATATACACTAATTAAAAAATGAAAAAATATCTAATCCTACTTCTCTTAGCTGCTACTTTTTCTTGTACTTCACAAAAGAACAGTATTAGTGAGGTTTCGCCAGTAAAATATATCAAAACCATCACTGAAGCAGATTTAAAAACGCATCTTTACATTGTGGCTTCTGATGAAATGGAAGGACGCGAAACAGGATCTCCAGGGCAAAAAAAGGCTGGTGACTATCTAATAAATCAGTACAAAAACAATAAAATTCCATTTCCAAAGGGAGCAACAGAGTATTACCAAAGAGTTCCCGCTGCTTATTTGAATGCCAAAAAAGATGAAAATTTGCCCGATTCTGAAAATATCTGGGCTTATATTGAAGGTTCTGAAAAACCCAACGAAGTTGTTGTCATTTCTGCTCATTATGATCACGTTGGGATGAAAAATGGTGAAATTTATAATGGTGCCGATGACGACGGTTCAGGTACAGTCGCTTTACTTGAAATAGCTCAAGCCTTCCAAATTGCAAAAAATGAAGGTAACGGGCCAAAGCGTTCCGTACTAATTCTTCACGTTACAGGAGAGGAACACGGACTTCACGGATCCCGTTATTATTCGGAAAACCCACTATTTCCTCTAGCCAACACCATAACCGATGTTAACATTGATATGATTGGACGAAGTGATGAATTCCACAAAGATTCTAATAATTATGTGTATTTAATTGGTTCCGATTATCTCTCGACTGATTTATACAACATTTGTGAAGATGCCAACAAGAATTATATCAATTTATTTATCGATTATAAATTCAATGACAGAAACGATCCTAATCGTTTTTATTATCGTTCAGACCATTATAATTTTGCCAAAAACGGTATTCCGTCGGTTTTCCTTTTTAATGGGGTTCACGCCGATTATCACAAACCTACGGATGAAGTCGAAAAAATTGAATTTGATGCTTTGACCAAAAGAACCCAACTTGCCTTTGCTATTGCTTGGGAATTAGCCAATAGAGACAATCGTCCTGTGGTTGATAAAAGTGGGAGTTAAGTTATTTTGAAATTAACATAAAGACAAAAGCCTCGAGAATTTCGAGGCTTTTGCATTTTTATATATTTCGGATTACAAATCTTCTTTAACATCGGCATCGGGAGCATTTTTGGCTACAGATGCAATTCCGTTGTCCCGAGCAGCTTCTGATTCGTACATTTCACTGTTTCCAATAATTTGCCCATTGCTAGCCTTAAGATTGAAATAAAATTTTCCGTTTTTGGATTCTAGTTTGTCGAATCTTGCTTCTACTTGCGAATTTTTTTGAACAGATTCGATTCCGTTTTCGCAAGCTGCTTTTGTAGCATAACCTTCGCTGGCAAGGATAACTTGACCATTTCCCGCTTTTAAAACAAACTGAAATTCATCGTTTTTTCTTTTGCTGATTAAAAATGTTCCCATAAATTTTGATTTAATTGATTAATTAGATGCAATTTAATAAAAATCAAATGAATTAAAAGTTAACAAATTAATAATTATTCATAGAAAATTTACAAAAAGTCTTGAATGGATTTTAATCTTTTGCAGTTACAATGTCATTTTGAGTAATTCTTTTTCCAGTCTATCGAAGTTTTCTTCGTTTTTATCCACTACAAAAGGTTTCAATTTATTGCATTCTTCAGGAGAATCAAAAATCATTTTAAAAATAATATTGGTTTGTTCGCTTGTAATTTCTTCAAAAGCGGCCACAACTTGAAATAGAGGTTTTGAATGGCGTTTCCAAGCTATTAGACTCGGTTTCACAATTTTTATAAATTCGCATTCATTATGGTAATTTCCTTTGTCGGGGCCATGCATAATAAAACTCCATTTGCCGCCTGGTCTCAGATCAAACTCATTGAAAGTGTTTGTAAAACCTGCTGGTCCCCACCAATTTTTTAAATGATTTGGTTCTGTCCAAGCTCGGTAAACAAGTTCTCTGGGGGCATTTACAATTCGTGAACTAACAATTTCACATTCAGGTGTTGTCGAAAAGGTTTCTGCTGTCATTTTGTAAATCTTTTAGATGGTTTCGCTAATTTATAAAATAATTATTTCAAGAACGAAAGTTTAGTCCACAAAAAAAGCCTCGAATTTCTTCGAAGCTTTTGCATTCTGGGTGGCTGACCGGGTTCGAACCGGCGACCCTCGGCACCACAAACCAATACTCTAACCAGCTGAGCTACAACCACCATTTTTTAACGAGTGCAAATATAATACTTAAGTTTGCTTTTGCAAAGAAAAAATTCAAAAAATTACATCAAATCGCTTAAACTATTGACAGCCAAATATCTTTCGACCGTAAATCCCTCTGCATAATCTGTTCCTATTAATCTTCCTAAATCTTTGGGACGATAATTCAGGCTTTCCAAGAAGTTTTTTGAAGCAATTGGGGTTTCAGGTTCCTCAGAATTGGAGTTGTAAAACTGAGAACCGTAGGCTAATATTGATGCTACCCTTTTGTCATTGAATCCTGTAATATCTACCACAAAATCAGGGGTTAGATTTTTCCATTGCATATAATGATAGACTAATTTTGGTCGCCAAGCTTTTTGATTTTCCCCGTTTATTTCGGTTTCAATTTTCATTAAGCCCGATAGGAAACAAGCATCTGAAACTAACTGACTTCCTTTCCCGTGATCGATATGACGATCCTCAATGGCGTTGCAAATCACGATTTCGGGTTGGTATTTCCGAATCATTTTGATGATTTTCAGTTGATGTGCTTCGTCATTTACAAAAAAACCATCGCGCATATCCAGGTTTTCCCGAACAGAAACTCCCAATATTTTGGCAGCAGCAGCAGCTTCTTGATTCCGAATTTCGACCGAACCGCGAGTTCCTAGCTCACCACGAGTTAAATCAATAATACCTACTTTTTTTCCAAGCGAAATTTCCTTGGCTATGGTTCCACTACACCCTAATTCTACATCATCTGGATGTGCACCGAATGCTAATATGTCTAGTTTCATTTTTATAATTTTAGATTTGCTAAGCCAGTTCGCTGTGGCTCAGGTTAGATTTTAGATTCAATTTATGAATCTAAATTTAAAATTTTTTTCATCGTCATTGATTTATTAATGCTTTCCTCCCACTCTTTTTCGGGAATACTGTCCTTTGTGATGCCACAGCCCATAAATAAATGAATTTGAGCCTTATCAATTTGCATACAGCGCAAATTTACGAACAAATCGGTTTTATCTCCTATATTTAATTCTCCCAGAAAACCGGTGTAAAAAGTACGGTCATACTTTTCGTTTTCCAAGATAAATGCTTTGGATTTATCCTTTGGAAAACCACAAACTGCGGGCGTTGGATGCAATAATTGAATCACTTGTTGCAAACTGGAACTCGAATTCAATGTTCCTGAAATATCGGTTTTGATATGCCAAATACTGCCTGCTTTGAGGCTGTAAGGTTTTGAAACTAGAAGTTCGGAAGCCACATTTTTTAGTTTTTCTACTATATAATCGGTGACAAATTGTTGTTCTTCTTGTTCTTTTTTGAGCCAAACTACTTCATTGGAACCGGTATCTTTTTGGGTTCCTGCCAAAGCAATGGTTTTGAATTCAGATTCATTTGCCTTTACTAATTGTTCGGGTGTTGCACCCAACCAAGTTCCGACTTTCGGATGATAAAAACAATACACAAAAGTGGTCGGATACAATTGAACCAAGCTCTCAAAAGCAGTAATTACATCAAAATCCATCAAATTCAGGGACTCTTTGCGAGACAAAACTACTTTTTTGAATTCGTGATTTTCAATAGCCTGAATCCCTTTTTTGACTAAGTTTTCGAATTGTCTTTGAGCAGCTTCATCCGATAAATGGCGTTCTTTCTCTTGAATTACAATTTCTTTTTTTTGGAAAACAGTAGTAATTATTTCGGACTCTTTTTCGGGAATCAAAACTGTTTTAGTTCCATCAAAAGAAGCGAAAATGAACCCTTTTTCGGTATAATCAGTTACGGAATAAAGTGTATCATTTTTCTGAAAAAGACCTATACTATTAGTGTCTTTTGGCTTTTTATAAAGTACAAAAGGAAGATTTTGTGCCAAATGATTCTTGGCTTTATCTAAAATTTGTTTCATTATTATTCTTTGCTTTTTCTTTTAGGCAAAACCATCGTGGTCAATTTACAAATCGAAATTAGCGATTCGTTTTCGTCGGTGATGCGAATTTCCCATAGGTGAATACTACTGCCTTTGTGAATAATTCTTGCCGTCGCTGTTACTATTCCATTGCGTTTTGATTTGACATGATTGGCCGAGATTTCGATTCCACGCACTTCACTATGTTCCCCATTTACAAATAGAAACGAAGCTGCACTGCCTACACTTTCGGCTAAAGCTACGGTTGCTCCACCGTGTAGTAATCCCATAGGTTGGTGAACCGAAGGATTTACTGGCATTGTGGCTACTAAAAAATCAGGTCCAGCATCGGTATATTTGATATTTAGTGTTTGCATCAAAGTATTTTCTGAAATAGAATTGCAATACTGCAGTATTTTTTCTTTGTCGAATGTCATTGATTTTGCTTTAAAAGTGTAAATTTAGATAAAAGACAGTAAAAACAATTGTTAATCTATCTTCAAATTTTAATTTCCTTCTTTAATTACCATTAGAATTTCCTATTTTTACAAAAAAATCAATCGAAATGCGTCAGTTTACATTTTTGTTTTTTATTGGAATCCTTATAGCACTTAGTTCTTGTAGAACTGATTTTGAAACTGTAGCAAGTACAGGAGATTTAAAATTTTCGAGAGATACTATTTATTTAGATACTGTTTTTACTGATATTGGTTCAAGTACCTATACCTTAAAAGTTTATAATAACAGTAAAAATGACATCACCATTCCGACCATTCAATTAGGAAAAGGACTCAATTCAAAATACAGAATGACCGTTGATGGTACGCAAGGGGAACAAGGAAAAATATTCAATAATGTCAATCTTTTGGCCAAAGACAGCATGTATATTTTTGTGGAAACCACTGCCAATATTGCCGATGCCAATCCAACCGATTTTCTTTACACCGACCAAATTTTGTTTGATGGTGGTACCAATCTCCAAAAAGTGGAATTGGTGACGCTGATTCAGGATGCGATATTTTTGTATCCGCAACGTAATGATGATGGAACAACCGAATCACTTCCTATTGGTGAAGATGAAATTTATGGTTTCTTTTTAGATGAAAATGATCCGGTAAATGGCAATGAATTGAAATTTACCAAGCAAAAACCGTATGTAATTTATGGTTATGCGGCGGTTCCTTCTGGGAAAACTGTCAGCTTTGATCCCGGAACGAGAGTCCATTTTCACGCTGATTCAGGACTTATTTTAGCAACAAATGCTTCATTGAATGTAAATGGAACCACTTCAACAACCGATAAAATGGAGAATGAAGTTGTTTTTGAAGGCGATCGATTGGAACCTGATTTCTCGGATGTTCCCGGACAATGGGGAACTATTTGGCTTACCGACGGAAGTACCAATCATAAAATAAATCATTTAACCATAAAAAATGCGGCGATTGGTTTATTGATTCAAAACAATGACGGAACCACCGTAGATATAAAAAACACCCAAATTTACAATTCTTCTAATTACGGAATTCTTGGACAAACAGCGAAAATTAGTGGCGAAAATTTAGTCATCAATGATGCTGGATTAGGCGGTTTGGCTTGTACTTACGGTGGAGATTATAAGTTTACTCATTGTACTTTCAATAATAACTGGAACAGTTCAAACCAAGTAGCTCTTCTGGTAAATAATTATTTTACAGGTGCCACTCCTGAAGTTAAAGATTTAACAGCTGCCACTTTCAATAATTGTATTATTTATGGTTCGTATTCCAACGAAATGATTTTGAATAAAAAAACGGGAGCTGCCTTTGTTTATCAATTCAACAATTGCTTGATTAAGTTCAACAATGATTCAAATCAATACACCAATCATCCTGAATATCAATTTACTACCGACCCGTTACATTATAACGCTATCATCCAAAATAAAGACCCCAAATTCTTCAAAATTTCAGAAAACAAACTGAATATTGACGAAACTTCTGCGGCTTTCGCCAAAGGAAATGCAACTTATCTAATTCCGTTGGATATTTTGGGACTAACCAGAACTTTGCCCCCGGATTTAGGTGCTTATCAAAATAAGCCTTTTCCTAAATGATAGTATTAAATTAACATTCAAACTGGTTAAATCCATTTGACTTTTATCTAATTTTGCACTTTTAAAAAAATCAACAAACACTTTATTAAATAGCATTCAATGAACCTAAAATTACTTTTTACCGCATTCTTATTTTCTTTGATTTCCTACGCACAAATTCCCGCAGGATATTATTCTTCAGCTACAGGTACGGGATACACATTAAAAACAAATTTATACAATATCATCAAAGGCCATACAGACAGAGGTTATGATGGCTTATACACAACTTATCTAGCCTCGGACAGAGATTATTTTTATGAAAATGATGGAACTGTTTTAGATATGTATTCTGAAAATCCAACAGGAATTGATCCTTACAATTATTCTACTTCATCATCAACAGATAAATGTGGTAATTATTCAGTTGAGGGCGATTGTTACAACAGAGAACACATAATTCCACAATCAGTTTTTAATAAAAATGCTCCAATGGTTTCTGATGCCCATTCCATTACGCCAACCGATGGTAAAGTAAACGGTCTTCGAAGTGCTTTTCCTCACGGAATCGTTGCTTCTGCTTCTAAAACTACTTTAAACGGAAGTAAACTAGGTTCTAGCGGTGTTTCTGGATATTCAGGAACAGTTTTCGAACCAATTGACGAATTCAAGGGTGATATTGCCCGAATGTATTTGTATTTTGCTACTCGTTACCAAAATACCGTTTCTGGTTATAGTTTTGATATGTTTGATGGATCAAGTGATCAAGTTTTTACAACTGCTTTTTTGAATATGTTGTTGACTTGGCATGCACAAGACCCTGTTAATGCTAGAGAAATTGCTCGTAACAATGCCATTTATGCCCGTCAAAACAATAGAAATCCTTTTATTGATCATCCTGAATATGCACAAGCCATTTGGAATCCAGTTGCCGATATTTTAGCACCAACAGCTCCAACAAATTTAGCTGTTACAGGAACTACATCTAGTACTGTTTCTCTAAGTTGGTCTGCTGCCACTGATAATATCGCCGTAACTAGTTATGATATTTTTATGGATGGAGTTTTCAAAACTTCGGTTTCCAGTTCAAATCTAACTGCTACAATAACAGGACTTTCAGCTTCGACAGCATATTCTTTCTATGTTGTTGCAAAAGATGCTGCAGTAAATTCATCTCCTGCAAGTACTACTGTAAATGGTACAACGACTATTGTTATTCCTGATATGGAAATTCCAACAACACCAACTAACATAGCTGTTACTGGAAGTTCTTCAAGTACAGTATCTTTGAGTTGGACTGCCAGTACCGATAATATTGGAGTAACTAGTTATGATGTTTATGTGAACTCTACTTTTAAAACTACTGTTTCTGGAACAACTGCAATTGTAAATGGACTTACACCTGTAACAACCTATTCTTTTTATGTAGTAGCGAAAGATGCAGCCGGAAATTCTTCAAATCAAAGCAATGCAATAGACGGAACAACTACTATAATTTCATCCTCTTGCGCCAACGAAAGTTTCGAAAATATTCCTACTGCTGCTTCATCCTATGGAACACAAACTTGGACGGGAGACTCGGGGTTGAATTGGACTGCAACTGATGCACGTACTGATATCAACATAAATTCAAGAGCAATTTTAGTTCGAAATGGTTCACTATCGGCTTCAACCTCTGCAGATGGAATTGGAAGTTTAACAGTCACAACACAACAGTTTTATACTGGAAATAGTGGAACCTTTAATCTTCGTGTCAATGGAACTATTGTGGGTACCATTCCATATAGTACTGCCTCTGCTACTACTACAATATCAGGAATTAATATTGCAGGCGATGTAATTATTAGTATCACCGACAATAGTAATCTCAATGAAATTACAAAAAGCCGTGTTGCTTTTGATGATCTTTCCTGGACTTGTTATTCTGGATTAGGGCTTGAAACTTTAAGCCAAAAGGAATTTAAAATATATCCAAATCCATCAAACGGTGATTTCAATATTGTTTTTGATGATTCTAATGGTTTTCATTCCGTTGAAATATTCTCTTTATTGGGACAAAAAGTTTTCGAAAAAAACAACACACAGAGCTCTTCAATATCAATAAACAATCTTCAAAAAGGCACTTATTTGATAAAGGTCACGAAAGATTCTAAATCTAGGACAGAGAAGATTATCATTAACTAAATTCTAAAGCGTCTCGATAAAAATCGGGACGCTTTTTTTTTAAATCTTAATTGATTAAATTTGCGCACAAAACAACACTAACTTCCCTATTACAATGATTCATTTCTTTGAAAACCAAAGCAAGACTCTTTTTGCAGTTCACACGAGCGAAAGCGAAATTTCGATTGAAGACATTTCAAAACTCAACTGGCTTTTTGCCGACGCTAATAAAATTGAAGAATCCGTACTGACGGATTTTTTTGTTGGCCCTCGCGCTACAATGGTTACGCCTTGGAGTACAAACGCTGTTGAGATTACTCAAAATATGGGTATTTCTGGTATCATTCGAATTGAAGAATTCCAAAGAGTAGCTGCTGATTTTACTGATTTCGATCCAATGCTTTCGCAAAAATACACCGAGTTGAATCAAGATATTTTCACGATTCACATTCAACCAGAAGCGATTTTAAATATTGATGATATTGCTGCTTACAACCAATCAGAAGGTTTGTCATTAAGTGCTGAAGAAGTAGAATACTTGGATAATTTGGCCACTAAATTAGGACGAAAACTAACTGATTCCGAAATTTTCGCTTTCTCCCAAGCCAATTCAGAGCACTGTCGCCACAAGATTTTCAACGGAACTTTTGTTATTGATGGTGTTGAAAAAGAAACGTCTCTTTTTAAATTAATCAAAAAAACATCGCAGGAAAATCCTAACGATATTGTTTCGGCTTACAAAGACAATGTAGCTTTTGTAAAAGGACCAAGAGTGCAACAATTTGCTCCCAAAACTGCCGACAAAGCCGATTTTTATGAAATAAAAGAATTTGATTCGGTTATATCCTTGAAAGCAGAAACACATAACTTTCCAACCACTGTTGAGCCTTTCAACGGAGCCGCAACAGGTTCAGGAGGAGAAATTAGAGATAGATTAGCAGGTGGACAAGGTTCGTTGCCAATGGCAGGAACTGCAGTTTATATGACTTCTTATTCTCGTTTGCCCTTCGACTCCGCTCAGGATGACAAACCTTGGGAAAACGGAATGGAAGAACGAAAATGGTTGTATCAAACGCCAATCGATATCTTGATTAAAGCGTCTAACGGAGCGTCTGATTTTGGAAATAAATTTGGACAACCTTTGATTACAGGTTCGGTTTTAACTTTCGAACACGAACACTTCGACGAGCTCAGTGTGACGGGTAGAAAATTGGGTTACGATAAAGTAATTATGCAAGCGGGTGGAATTGGTTACGGAAAACTGGATCAAGCCATCAAACACAAACCACAAGAAGGCGACAAAATCGTTATTTTGGGTGGAGAAAATTATAGAATTGGAATGGGTGGAGCTGCAGTTTCCTCTGCCGATACTGGAGCGATGAGTTCCGGGATCGAGTTGAATGCTGTACAACGTTCGAATCCTGAAATGCAAAAACGGGCTGCCAACGCCATTCGCGGTTTGGTGGAAAGTGACCATAATCCAATTGTTTCCATTCACGATCACGGAGCTGGCGGACACTTGAACTGTCTTTCGGAATTGGTGGAAGAAACAGGTGGATTAATCGATTTGGATAAATTGCCAGTGGGCGATCCTACCCTTTCGGCAAAAGAAATTATAGGTAACGAATCCCAAGAAAGAATGGGATTGGTTATTGGCAAAAAAGACATCGACTTACTTCAAAAAATTGCAGACCGTGAGCGTTCGCCAATGTACCAAGTAGGTGACGTTACAGCAGATCACCGTTTTACTTTCGAGTCTAAAACGACTGGCTTGAAACCTATGGATTATGCTTTGGAAGATTTCTTCGGAAGTTCGCCAAAAACCATAATGACGGACAAAACCATCAATTATAATTATCCAGCATTAGAATATGATGTAAAAAATATTTCTACTTATTTGGAACAAGTTTTGCAACTGGAAGCCGTTGCCTGTAAAGACTGGTTGACCAACAAAGTCGATCGTTGCGTGGGTGGAAAAGTAGCCAAACAACAATGTGCGGGACCTTTGCAATTGCCTTTAAACAATTGTGGTGTGGTGGCTTTGGATTATTTAGGAAAAGAAGGAATTGCGACCTCAATTGGACACTCTCCTATCGCTTCATTAATTGACCCTGTTGCAGGAACAAGAACAGCTATTGCAGAATCTTTATCGAATATTGTTTGGGCACCCATCAAAGACGGATTGAAAGGAATTTCATTGTCTGCCAACTGGATGTGGGCTTGCAAGAACGAAGGCGAAGACGCTCGTTTGTACGCCGCCGTTGAAGCCTGTTCCGACTTTGCCATCGAATTGGGAATCAACATTCCAACCGGAAAAGATTCGCTTTCGATGAAACAAAAATATCCAAACGACGAAGTGATTGCACCAGGAACGGTAATTATTTCGGCTGGTGGAAACTGTACAGATATTCGAAAAGTGGTTGAACCTGTTTTACAAAAAGACGGAGGTTCAATCTATTATATCAACTTATCTCAAGACGACTTCAAATTGGGTGGTTCTTCATTGGCACAAACTTTAAATAGTATTGGAAACGAAGCACCGACCATCAAAGATGCTGCTTTCTTTAAAAATACATTTAATACTTTACAGGAATTGATTTTAGACAATCAAATCTTGGCCGGACACGATATTGGAAGCGGTGGTTTGATTACCACATTATTGGAAATGTGTTTTGCCGACGTAAACTTGGGTGCTAAAATTGACTTCTCCGTTTTCGAAGAAAAAGACATCATCAAATATTTATTCTCTGAAAATATCGCAGTCGTTTTCCAAGCCAAAGACGATACAGCTGTTGAAAACGTATTGAATACCAAAGGAGTTTCTTTCTACAAATTAGGAAGTGCAACTACTGAAGCAACTTTAGACTTCGGTCCTTGTCAATTAGACATTGCTAAATACAGAGACATTTGGTTTAAAACTTCATTCTTATTAGACCAAAAACAAGCCAAAAATGGAACTGCCCAAGCACGTTTTGATAATTATGCAACCCAAGCATTAAACTATACTTTCCCTACTCATTTTACAGGAAAAGCACCTGTCATCTCGAGCGCAGTTGAGAGACCAAAAGCAGCCATCATCCGTGAGAAAGGAAGTAATTCCGAGCGTGAAATGGCCAACTCAATGTACTTGGCAGGTTTTGACGTGAAAGACGTTCACATGACCGATTTGATTTCGGGACGTGAAAATCTAGAAGACATTCAGTTTATTGGCGCTGTTGGTGGATTTTCGAATTCAGATGTTTTGGGCTCAGCCAAAGGTTGGGCTGGAGCGTTTTTATACAATGAAAAAGCCAAAAACGCTTTGAATAATTTCTTTAAAAGAGAAGATACTTTGTCGGTTGGAATCTGTAACGGTTGTCAATTGTTGATGGAGTTGGAGAAAGTAAATCCAGAACACGAAGTACACGGAAAAATGTTGCACAACGACAGCCACAAACACGAAAGTATTTTTACATCGGTAACGATTCAAGAAAACAAATCGGTAATGTTATCGACATTGGCGGGAAGCACTTTGGGAGTTTGGGTTTCTCACGGTGAAGGAAAATTCCATTTGCCAATGGGTGAAGAAAACTACAACATCGTTGGGAAATACGGTTACGACAGTTATCCAGCCAATCCTAATGGTTCCGATTATAACACGGCCATGCTTTGTGATACCACAGGTCGTCATTTGGTGATGATGCCACATATTGAGCGTTCGACTTTCCAATGGAATTGGGCACATTATCCAAAAGACCGAAACGATGAAGTTTCGCCTTGGCATGAAGCTTTTGTGAATGCTAGATTGTGGATTGAGAAACAGTAATTAAACTTAAATATTTTTAAAAGCGTCCCGATAAATATTAGGACGCTTTTTTGTTTAATTTTAACATTTGTTTAAATATTATTCTTTTTAACATTTTTTTTATATTTTTACAATAGTTACTAGTAAAACTAGAGTAAATATGACAAAATTTTTAACATTTATTGTAGTTTTTTTCTATGGAAATATTTGGTCTCAAAACGAGTTTTTCCATTCCAAAATCAATTTACCGCAAAGTCAATTAGAAAATTTCTATTCTTCCATTAATGTCGATAGTACACAAGTCTATTTTAATGCCAATGATTATAAGGTTTATGCTTACGATAAAAAAACAGGTAATTTGAATTGGAAATATAATTCCTATTATAAATCCAATTCCTCTCCAAAATTCCATCAAAGCAATTTATTAGTTGGTATCAACGAGGATAAATGGGTACTACTCAATGCTAAAACTGGCGACACCATTCAGACCTTGAAAATTGAAGATCTCACAACCCAACCCTTTTTCAAAGGAGATATAATGTATTGCGCAGGCATTTCTCCCGCGATTGGCGGAGCTATTTTGGCGTATGATTTAAAGAAAAACGAAATCGTTTGGCAAAAATACATTGGTCACGGCGTTTCCTACCAACCTTATTTTTTGAAGGATAAAATAGTAGCCAATTACGAAAATCAGTTTTGGTTTGAGTTGGATTACGACGGCAATGCACTGGATAAAAGCAAAACCTGCTATTCTAAAAATCCCGAAGCACCTTTTGAGGAACACTTTTGCAACATTCATTATGATGTACTCAATCAATTTCACAAAGACTTTGCGGTAAAAAATGTGACTATCGAAGAAACCAAATACCATTATGCCAAAAACGCCGCCGTAATTTTAAAAGTAAACAAACTCAAAATAATCAACGAAAAGAATAAAGCAAAAAAGGAAATTGTTCTGGACAAAATCCTAACCCTACTGGAAACTGATGTTAACGACTATACAGAAATTTTGAAAGTAGAAGAAAACACCGTTTGGTTCTTTTACGAAAACATCCTTGGCGTTTACGATTTCAAGAATAAGAAAACTACCAAGGCCTACGATTTGACCCAATGGAATCCCCATCAAGTTGTTTTGGATGGGAATACCCTTTGGCTGATCGCTGGGAATGATGGGGAATTGGTTGGATTGGCTCTGAATTAGAAAAAAT
>DAORUG010000076.1:0-14167 GCA_035433125.1 Flavobacterium sp. | reverse complement strand
TAGAAAATAGGGATTGAATAATAAATAGTTGAGGCTTTTTTTGTTGTTTTATAAAGCTTCTTAGGTTATTTTCAATTACTTGAAAGGAATAGTTACAATTCCGTTGTTCTATAAGTATTTTGTGGAGATGTCGAAATAAGGCTTACCGCAAAAGCACGAAGCCGCAAAGAAAAAAAAATTAAAACTCGTTCATTCTTAATCGATTGAACGAATTTTTTTTGGAAAAAATTTGGATATTAAATTTTTTGTTCTACATTTGTAGAGTTAATTCTAATGTTGTAGAATGAAAAAATATTATTTATTACTGCTAATCTTAATTTTCTCTAGTTGCAAAATCAACCAAAAATCAAATGGCTTAAGAGATGGTAAATGGATAACAACAGATTCTATATCAAATAATATGTATAAATATGTTGAAAATTACAATAAAGGGAAAGAAGTAAAAACTTGGAAAACATATAAAAACAACAAGATTTATAAAAAAGAAAAACATAAAAAACTATTTTGTGAAGTAACTTATTTCGGAGAAAACAAAAAAATAATCTTAAAAGGGCAAACAAAAATAGAAAATTCTGAAAATGAAGCCCATTGGTTTTACTTTGGCGAATGGAAATATTATAATAACAAAGGGGAATTAATTTTACTAAAAAAATATGAAAACGGAGAATTAAAATCCGAAACCGAAATACAATAAATAAACATGCAACTATCCAACTCCGAAGAACAATTAATGGAACACCTTTGGCAACTCGAAAAAGCCTTTATGAAAGACTTGCTCGAAGCCTATCCAGAACCTAAACCAGCAACAACTACCGTTGCAACGCTTTTAAAAAGAATGATTGATAAAAATTTTGTGGCTTACACTGAATTTGGAAACTCAAGAGAATATTATCCTTTGGTAAAAAAAACTGATTATTTTTCGAAGCACGTCAACGGATTGATTAGTAATTTCTTTAACAATTCAGCTTCACAATTTGCTTCATTTTTCACAAAAGAAACCAATTTATCAGAAACAGAATTAGAAGAATTGAAAAAAATCATCGATGTTGAACTTCAAAAAAAGAAAAAATGACCGACTTTCTAATCAAATCGACATTGCCATTATTAGTATTATTAGCGTTATATCACCTACTATTGGAAAAAGAAAAAATGCACCAATTCAACCGGTTTTACTTGTTGTTTGGACTTGTTTTTTCGCTTGTAGTTCCGTTTATAACAATAGAAATTATTGAGAAAATAACAACGCCAATCATACAAAACAGCCCAATTCAAATCAATCAGGGAAACTTTGTTATTGTTCAAAAAACCAACTATTTACCCATTATACTTTGGAGTATTTATGGATTAATTACTACTCTTTTTATTATTCGATTTTTGAGTAATCTTTTAAAAATAATCTCTAAAATAAATTCGAATAAAAGTGTCGATTATAAAAATGCAAAACTGATTTTATTGGAAGAAAAAGTACTCCCACATACTTTTCTAAATTTTATTTTTATCAATGAAACCGATTACAACAATCGAAAAATTGAGACCGAATTATTTTCACACGAATTGACTCATGTTGTCCAAAAACACACTTTCGATGTTTTGTTTATAGAACTATTGAAAACCATATTCTGGTTCAATCCTATTTTTATTTTTTACAAAAAAGCCATACAACTCAATCACGAATTCCTTGCCGATGAAAAAGTTATAGCAACTTATAATAATGTTTCATTTTACCAAAACTTACTACTTTCAAAGGCTAACAGCACTCCAACATACTATTTAACCAGTAATTTAAACTATTCCTTAACAAAAAAACGCCTTATCATGATGACAAAAACCACATCACAATCCAAAGCAATTTTAAAAAAAATCGCTGTCATTCCATTTATTTTTGGACTAATTTATTTTTTATGTTTTGAAACAATTGCTCAGGAAAAAACGACTATTTCCGAAGTCAAAAAATCTGTAAAAGAACAAACATCTAATGAAAGAAGAGATGAATACTATGCTGGAGTGCGTTTTATTTTTAAAGATTGCAACAAAAAAACCATTATTGATAAAATATATGAAGAACTAACTTTAGAGGAAAAAAACAACCACTTTTTTTATGTTCCGAAACCTTTTGTAGAAAAATCACCAAACAAAAAGGAATTTGAAAGTTTTAAAGATTCAAAAAAATACGCCATTTGGGTTAACGAAAAACACGTTTCTAATAAAAAATTGAATGATTTTAGACCAGAAGAAATTGTTTACTTCACAGGAAGTCCAGTTAAGAATAATGCTAGAAGCAAAAAAATTCCACAACCTTTTCAATACCACTTTTACACCAAAGATTATTTTGATAAAAATTTAAAAAACTCATGGAAAAAATTTGAAGGAAAAGAAATCATAAGTACCATAAACTGCAAAGACAAATGGGATAAAACCAATAATTTCGAAAAATTAGTTGAAGAGAAAGAAACTGTTAAGGTAGTAGAAAACATTAATCTAAAAACAGAAAAAACATTGCCTCAATACCAAGGCGGAATGCAAGAATTCTACAAATTCATTAGTGAAAATTACAAAATACCCACAGATTTCAAAGGAAATGGAAAAGTATACATTTCGTTTATGGTAGAAACAGACGGTTCATTATCCGAATTTCAGGTGCTTCGAGATTTAGGTTTTGGAACAGGTGAAGAAGCCATAAGAGTATTGAAATTATCTCCAAAATGGATTCCTGGAAAAGAAGAAAACAAAGAAGTTAGAATGAAATTTTCACTACCAATAGCAATACAAGCAAAATAATCACCAAAAAAATAACCGCAGATTCGCAAATTAGAAATGCTATTTTATAATCTGCGAATCTGCGGTTAAGTTTTTAGTCAAATATTATACCCCAAATAAGGCACAATTTGCTCCTTAAAAACAACTCCATATTCTTCCAGTTCTTTCAAAATAGGCAAATACACTTCTTCTCGAATAGGAAGTTGAACACCGGGAGTTTTTATTTTTCCATTGAGGATTAATAAAGTCGCCATGGCAACAGGCAAACCAACTGTTTTAGCCATTGCTGTATAGGTTTGGTCTTCGCCAATGCAAACCATTTTCGAATCTATTTGCTCTTTTTTTTCGTTCAATTCGTAGCCAAATTTATGATACATCACAATCATATCTTTGTCTTTGGGTTGTAATGTCCAGCTATCTTTCAATATTTTTTCGAGAATTTGGGCTGGTGTGGCATCTTTTAAACCTACTTTTTTATTGGGATTGAACAAATCCAATTCCAATAATTTGTCCCACATACTATCGTCTTGATCGATTTTTAAAATCAAACGCATTTTAATTTCAACAGAATCCGTTGGATGATAGGGCAAGAAAGAATTCACGAATTGTCGGTAACTCATATTTTCAGAATCTTCCATAATATAACTATCGTCGGTCATTCCGAGTTGCACAAACATATTCCAAGCTTTGGAAAAACCCACTCTTCGAATGGTTCCTCTGAACAAAGTCAATACATCATTCAATCCATAAACATCGAGATATTTTAGGGAATCTCGGTTCGAATAGGCTTCAAACTTACCATAACCTTCCACTTCCAGAAATTCAGTTCTGCGGAATAAATTCCAATACGGGATATATTTATAAGTTCCTTCTTGAATGAATTTTGCTGCTCCGCCTTGTCCGGCAAGAACCACATTTCGTGGCGCCCAAGTAAATTTATAATTCCACAAATTCGTATCCGATTCTGGCGCAACCAAACCACCGCAAAAGGATTCAAACAAAAGCATCTTTCCTCCTTTATCCTTGATTTCATGAATCACTTTCATCGCACTCATATGGTCAATTCCGGGATCAAGACCAATCTCATTCATAAAAATCAAATTATTTTCCTTGGCCAAAACATCCAATTCCTGCATTGCATCGCTGATGTAAGAAGCCGTAACCATGTTTTTTTTATAAACAATACAATCTCGGGCAACTTCAATATGAAGATGTGCCGGCAACATCGAAATTACAATATCGGCTTTTTGAATGGCTTCTTTTCTTTGATTTTGGTCGAAAATATCTAATGAAACCGCGGTTGCGTTAGGGTGATTATTCGTTTTGTTTTGCGCAGATGCTAACGATAAATCTCCAATAATGAGATGCAAATCCTCCTCAACCGACTTGTTTAAAAGATATTGAATCAAGGATGAAGCTGATCTTCCGGCTCCAATGATTAAAACTGTTCTCATATTGATACGTATTTAACACAAATATATATAATTGTTATATTCATAACAAACAACACATAATATAAAACCAAAAAAAATATAAATCTAATAAACAAAAAGTATCGTTAAAAAGAGTAGCCTTTGATGGGAAAGAGATACTTTTGCATCATTAAAAAATCACAAAATGGATAAAAAAATAATTTCCACGGGAGCAATTTTCGGAATGCTGGCCATCATTTTAGGTGCTTTTGGTGCCCACGCCTTAAAAAAAGTTTTGTCACTCGAACAGCTTACCACTTTTGAAACCGGAGTGAAATACCAAATGTATCACGCCTTGTTTCTCCTCTTCATTGGACTATCAGGCCTTTCGGAAAAAGCTAAGAAAACAATTTATTTTCTAGTTGTTATTGGAGTAATCTTCTTCTCAGGCTCGATTTATTTATTGGCTACAAACGGTCATTTTATTCCTTTTGATTTTAAAACCATAGGATTCATCACTCCTATTGGTGGATTGCTTTTAATATCGGCTTGGGGAGTATTATTGGTTAATCTTCTTAAAAAAAAGAATATAATTTAACCAAAAGAGCAGCTCGATAACGAACAGCTCTTTTGTTATTTATAGAAAGAATAGAAATTATTTTTTAGCGGAATCAATTCGGTTTTGAAAATCTTCCCAGTTGTAAAAATGAAAAGTCATTCCGTTGCTCATCGCTACAAACATTCCTTTTTGAAATGCTCCGCCAAGATTTAATGCCGTAACATCTGCTCCGTCACATTCTATCGTTGAAGTTGGGATTTCGGCTAATAACGGATATTCATTGGCATTGCCATTGGCTCCTTCTCTTGGATACACCATAAAAGTATTCGCTTGCTGATTGGACACCAAAATATAACCCGTAGTAGCTGTTGTTTTGTAAATAGCAATTCCTTCATTATCGGCTTTGAAATTCTTTTGACCAAAAAGAGCCAATTCCGAATTGTCATTTAAGGCTGGATCGGCTTTGTATTTACGGATTCCGAATTGTTCGTCGCAATAATAAAGAACACCCAATTCATTATCCACAGCAATGGCTTCGATTTCTTTTTTGCCACTGTATTTTCCGAATTTTCGAACCACATTCGCTCTTGCTTTTCCATTGCCAGCATCGGTCAATTGGTATTGCCACAAATAGGTTTCGGAAGGACCACTTTTTCTGCCAACGATGGCAAAAATTGCATTATCACTAGAGCGAGTGTACAAAGCAATTCCCATTGGGTCACGTTCTAATTCCCCATCAAAAACAGCAATTCCGCCATTGTCAATTGGTTTTAAATCAGGCAAACTGAAAATTCTGATTCGATTATTTTCACGTTCTGTCGTTACGGCAACGTCCACTTTTTTGCCATCGATTAGCAAACCATAAGCGATATCCACATTGTTGGGTCTCTTTAAAACTTCTGATTTGGCAATGATTTTTCCATTCAAATCAAAAGCATACAAACCGCCGTCGGTATCTTTATCGGTACCAATAATTATGCTTTTGGTAGCATCGGCAGGATTTATCCAGATAGCGGGATCATCGGTGTCGTGAGGCAAAGCTTGGGTTACTATGGTTGGTTTTACAGCATCTTTGCGAATAGGAGCCAACTTATTGCTACAAGATGTAAGTGCCAGATTCCCCAGAATTAATGCTATTATAATTTTATTTTTCATTTGTATATTTTTTTGATTGGAAGCCAGAAGAGGGAAGTTGGAAGTAATTGAGTTTTTCATTACAAAAAATTCTAACTTCTAACTTCCCACTCCCAACTTCCCACTTCAATTATTAAAAGTCAAACTTCAATCCCAAATTGTATCGTGCTTGATAGTATTCTACTTGTTTAGTATGCGATTCAACACCTTGATAATAACGCAACGGTTGGTTAGTCAAGTTATTGGCCTCAGCAAAAATACGGATGTTCTTGGTGATTTTATAAGCTGCATTGGCATCCACAAAAAACTGTTTGTCATAATAGCTGTCGTTGTATTCTTCCGACCCCAATTCGTCTAAATAATCCGAAGTGAAATTAGTAGAAACTCTAGCGGAGAAACGTTTATTTTCCCACGACAATGAACCGTTGAACATGTGTGGAGCAGTTCCTGGAAGGCTAATATTTTTTCTTTCGTTTCCGTCTTCATCGGCGATTCCTTTGGCCTCCGAGTTGGTATAAGTATAATTTAAATAGATCCCGAATCCTTTCAAGAATTTACTTTCGAAGAAATCCAACTGACGTTGAAAAGCGACTTCAAAACCATAAACATCAACTGTATCTCCGTTTTTCGGCTGAACGAATGTCCAATTTTCTCCTACTGGAATTGGGTTGTCTTGATCCGGAAAATCAGCAGCAAAATCGGCAGTCGTGTATTGACTATCGCTATAGTTATAAATGAAATCGTGTAATTTTTTATAGAAAACACCTCCAGAAATTAATCCAACCGACTTGAAATAATTCTCAGCCATAAAGTCATAGTTATACGAATAAGTGGCGTCAAGATCTGGATTTCCAGCGGTAATTTCCATATCCGAAGCAACGTTATTTACATAAGGTGCCAAGGCATAATAATTGGGTCTAGCCAAAGCTGTAGTGGCAGCCGCTCTCAAAATCAAATCTTTGGTGGCCTTGTATTGCAAAGTAAGACTTGGCATAACATTGGTATAAGTGTTGGTCGTATTGATTTCGCTCTCCAATTCTTCTTCGTCCAAAACGCGATTTCCTGTATAATCAATGTGTGTGTTTTCGACACGGAAACCGACAACCATTGACCATTTTTCGTTAAAATCCTGATCCCATCTTACATAAGCCGCATAAATATTTTCTTTGGCATTATAGTTTACCGCTAAAAATTCTGCTGGATCGGATTCTTTATCGAATAAAGAAGCATTATTCAAATCTAGGTTTCCTAAAAAGTTGGCCGATGCAAAAGTTCCCGGCACAAATTGACTTCCCGGATTAAAATCTTTTCCATCAAAATAACTGGTCGGAATTTGAGACAATAAATCCATATCACCGTTGATTGGTTCGTAAGCAAAGAAATTATTGTTTCTTGATTTTTCTTTCATTCGAAGGCGAAGACCGGTTCTGATGCGTCCTTTTTCCTCTGGAATAATGGTGAAAGGAATACGGATATTTACTTTGGCTCCAAATTCACTTTCCTCGGTATCATTAGTATTTTCGGTAACAGAATCAAATTTGAATTTATCTAATGATTCTCCAGTGGTTGTTACCAAAGGAAAATAAGGATCCGATAAATCTTGCGTCATATCCAAACCTTTTTGGCGGTATTCGATATAACGCTCGTCCGGACGGTATTCGCTAGCGGTAGAATAATTGGTCGCCCAATCCAAGTCTAATTTAGAACTGATTAAATGTTCCCCACGAAGTGAAAAATTTTGCACTCGCTGATCTTCTAATCTTCTGCTTTTGTTTCTGTCGTTATCGATTCCACCTTTGGTTTGACGTTTTACACGACCTTCAAAACCAACAATTTTTTCTAAATCCACATCATCATAAATCGCTTCGATATCGTCATAAGTGGTTCTGAAACGGTTTTCCCTATCGTCTCTCCAATTGTAAATGGCATTGGCAAAAATGGTATTGTTTTCGTTGAATTTATAATCCAATGCCAACGACACACTTCTACGAATACGTTGCACATCGTATTTTCTAATCTCGGAAGCCTGAACAAATTCATTTCCAAAATCATCTTTTACCCATTCGTTTTCCACATTATCCGAACCGTAATCTACATTATTATAAGAACCACTCAATACAGCTCCGAATTTGTTGCTAAAAAATCGATTTCCGTAAACGAAACCGGCTGTGTAAGAAGCCTTTTCGCGTATTGGCAAATACCCTCCAGCTACTGTAGCCGAGATTCTTTCGCCATTTGGAGTTGGACGAGTAATCAAATTTACGGAACCTCCAATCGCATCAGCATCCATATCAGGAGTTAGTGTTTTGCTCACTTCAATTGTAGAAATCATATCCGATGGAATCAAATCCATCTGTACATTTCGGTTGTCTCCTTCGGCAGATGGAATTCTGTCGCCATTCAAAGTAACTGAATTTAATGATGGTGCCAAACCTCTAATAATGATATTTCTGGCTTCTCCCTGGTCATTTTGCATTGTAACTCCTGGCACTCTTTTCAAGGCATCTCCAATATTGGCATCTGGAAAACGACCTACTTGGTCAGAAGAAATTACGTTACCTATATTTTTGTTGTGTTTTTGCTGATTCAAAGCTTTGGCTTGACCTTTTAGAATATCTCCAACCACAACCTCTTTCAATTCTGTTCCTGAAGTTTCCAATTCGAAATTATAAATTCCGTTAGCACCTGCTGCCAAAACAACTTCGCCAGTAGCTGAAGCGTAACCAATGTATTTTACCTGAACAGTATAAGTTCCTAGGGTAACATTTAGAAATTCATATCGCCCATTTTGATCGGAAATGGTGTATTTGTTCATTCCAACAATTTCGACCATAGCACCAGGCAACGGCATTTTGTCCACTTTGTCTAACACTTTTCCAGAGATTACTCCCTTTTGCGCAGAACTAACTAACGCAAGCAAAAAGAACATTACGACTAAATAATTTTTCTTCATTGTTTTTAGTTTAAATAATTTTGATGCAAAACTAGGCACCAAGCATTAATTTAATATTTGCTAAAAATTATCATACCGTTATGAATCCTGATTAAAAAAAAGAGTTGGTTATATTAAAACAACATTGAAGCAAAAGAAAAACCGACAATCAAATATATATCAGCTGTTTATACCAATATCCCTTTTTTGGCGTTAAATTTGCAATCATCAATCATCAAAATCAATCACCATGTTAAAACAATTTTTTATTCTCTGTTCCGGAGCCGACAAAAATCTCCTCGAAGGTTGTTCCGAAGGCGAACAAACCAAATATGTTGGTATTGGCGCCACTGTTTTCTTTACCGCCGTTATGGCTTTCATTGCCAGTTCTTATGCTCTTTTTACTGTTTTTGACAATCCTTTTATTGCTATGGGATTTGGAATAGTTTGGGGATTGCTCATTTTCAATTTAGATCGATTCATCGTTTCCACCATTCGAAAAAGGGATGATTTCAAAAGTGAATTCTTGCAAGCCAGTCCGCGAATTATTTTGGCCATAATCATTGCCATCGTGATTTCGAAACCCTTGGAAATTAAAATTTTCGAAAAGGAAATTAATACCGTTTTGTTGAAAGAAAAAAACGCAATGGCTTTGAATAACAAAAAGGAAGTTGGCAACTATTTCAAATCAGATTTAGACAAAAACAAAGCAGAAACGGCCAATCTGAAAGCGGAAATTGTAAAAAAAGAGAAAGAAGTAAATTCTCTTTACGAAACTTATATTACTGAAGCTGAAGGGACAAAAGGCACAATGAAATTAGGCAAAGGACCTGTTTTCAAAGAGAAAATTGCCAAACACAATTTAGCTTCCTCCGAACTGGATTCTATCCGAAAAACCAATTTGGCAAAAATTGCCATCAACGACAAAAAAGCCATTACACTTCAGGCGGATTTGGACAAAAAAGTTTCAGAAACTCAACCTATAATTGATGGTTTTGATGGTTTGATGGCGCGAATTAATGCCTTGAATAAACTCCCGTTGATTCCTTCGCTGTTTATAATGTTGCTGTTTTTGGCTATCGAAACTTCGCCAATTATCGCTAAATTATTATCCGCTAAAGGCGAATACGATTATAAATTGGAAGATTTGGAAACGGCTTTGAAAGCTACTTTGGAACAGGACAAATACCAACGCACTTTATTGGTAAAAACCAGCGCATCGATGCACGACAAAGTCTATGAGGACATTGCCCAAGACAAGAAACTATATGATTTGCAACGTCAAAAAGCCACCGAATTATTGGAACTCCAAGCTCATAATTTTGTAGAAAAACAGAAGCAAACCATGTAATTTAATCCAAAATAAAAAGCGGTTCCTGAATTAGAAACCGCTTTTTTTAAACTTTAAAAATCGAATTATTTTACTTCTTTTTTATCAAATTTATATGAAATTCCAATCATCACTAAATCGGTTGTCATTTCGTAAGCCACAGTAGTTCCAGGTACTGCTCCATAAGGATTTGATTCTGAAACCATCATTGGATTAAGCATTTGTCCAGAAGTTTTTCCGTCGCTGGCTCCGTGGTGATACACTGCGTCCAAAGAGATATTATTGCTTGCTGCATAACTAAAACCCAACTGAAAAGCATTTTTGATAATAGCTGTTGCAGGAATATTAAAGAAGGTGACATCGTTACCAATAGGATTTGAACTATAAGTATAACCCAATCTCAAAGGCAATTTATCGATTCCTTTGTATTGAATTCCTGCCGATAAAATGGAAACATTGTCCCAACCAAATCCTTTCACAGAAGCTGTTTCTGTCCAACCAGTTTCAGAAAAACCATTGGTGTTTTTATAATCCACCATTCTATAATCAAGGGCCAAATCGAAATCGCTTTTTGAATATCCTACACCAAAAGAAAGTATTGAAGGATAATCCATATCGAATTTATTGGTCGATGTTGTATTGTCTAAATACGTATTTTCAAATTCCATATCACTCAAGTTTTGAGTTGTTTTATAAGAAACACCCGCTTTGAAACCCATTTTTGTGTCATAATACAAACCAAGTTGTGCTCCAAAACCAGAAGTTGTAGCTTTATCAGTAGAAGGATACCCTGCAGTCATAGAAGGATTGGCAGTTGGGTTTGGCATTAACTGCAAAGTTCCATAATTGAACGTTGGTTCTACACCTACAGAAAGTTTGTCGGTTATTTCGTAAGCCCAAGTAAGCCCAATTTGCAACAACATATAATCGGATTTAATTCTACCAAAACCACCAGCTTGTTGTGGATAATTGATAGGATTTGAATTTTTTGTTGGGTCAAAACTAGCACTCATGGGTTGATTTAATTCTTCAGGAAAAGTAACTCCAAAACCACTGATTCCGAAAGCAGATACACCAAATGTATGTTTGCACCCTTCTTTTCCCCAAACCATCGCTAATGCAGGCATTATTGAAGGGTCTCTTGCGTCTTTAGTAACACCTGAAACCGCAGGAGAACCTGCGCCCATCATTCCAGCTGGCAAGCTGGAACTCAATTCTGGGGAAGAGAAAAACAAACCCGCATCTAACTTGATGATTTTGTCATCGAATACCGAAATCGAAGCCGGATTCCATTGCAATGCTCCAGAAATATCAAGCGGTTGTGCTGTAGATGCTCCTCCCATAGACATGTTGAAAGCTCCAACACCCTGCATAATGTGACCTGCTTGCGAAAAAGCAAAAGTCGAAAAAAGTACCAGTCCAAATTGTAAAATAATTTTTTTCATGTTTAAAAAGTATTGATTATGAATTTAGTTCCTATAAAAATTGGTTGATTCCGTCTTTAGAATAAAACCTACAGATTTAGTAGGTTAAATGTAATATTCCTTAACAATCCATACTATGATAATTGTCATATATTAAAACTATTCCAAAAAACAACCCCGACAAATAGGAATCTGTCGGGGTTGCTATTAATAAACTGAATATAATTACATATAACTCAAAATCTCTTTTTTATAAGCGTCATATTCGCCTTGTAAAATCAATCCGTTATCGAGAAGTTTCTTGTAGTTTTGGAGCTTGGCGAAAAGTTCGTCTTGCGTTAATTCGTTGGATAATTTTTCAGTTGAAGTAGCTGTATTTTCTACAATCGGCTCTGTATAATTAGAAACAGCCGGCATTATTTCGGCATAATTTACTACTTCTTCCGTTTCCACTTCTTCTACATCCTCTTGAATAAATTCTGGAACTTGAATATTCGCTTCTTCAGCAACCACTGGATTTTTCAACAAATCCAATTGTTCTTTGGCATAAGTAGAAATCTTTCTCGCCTGAGTTTTCGGAATATAATCAATAGAAACCTGAATTTGTGTTTTGGTCGAAAACGAAAATTCGGAACCCAGAATATTTTCTTTCATAAAAGTCCCTTCCACTTCGTCCCAAGTAAAATCGGTAAAATTCATTGAAAGACCCATATTTTTTGGCTGACAAATGATGATTCGTTTGTTAGTCACGACAATACTATCCGGAAAAACAGTAATAGCAGGTTTTTTTTGAACGGCGATATATCCTATTTCCTCGTTTTTCATCAACAAATCATTCAGTTTTGAAGTGATTTTTTCAATAGCTTTTGGGTCTTGCTCTTCGTTTAAAAATTTTTTAAGATTATCAATCATAGTAAGTATATTATTTGAATTGTGTTCGGAAATGTTTAGCAAAAGTAATGCCTAATTTTCTAATTGCAGAATTTCAGTTTGTATTTTTTTGGTTAAACTTTTGAAAACCAATTCGTAGGAATCGTCAATCCATTCTTTGACCAATTTATCCGAAACTTCACTATTTATGGCAACCGTATTCCAATGCACTTTGCTCATATGAAAGGCTGGCTGGACATCGCCATATTGCCCTCTTAACTCAAGTGCATAATCAGGATTGCATTTCAAATTGACCGATGGCTCGCCTTTTTCCCATTGTAATAAAGACGAAAGCGCAAACATTTTTCCACCAACTTTAAAAACCAAAGTATCTTGATCGAAAGGGAAATGCTCGGTTACACCTTTTTTAGAAAGACAATATTCGTAGTACGTTTCTAGATTCATAATATTACTTTTTCCATCATTTTTTCGGGATGTGCCAATGCCTTAAAACCAAATTTCTCATATAAAAAATGCGCATCCGAAGTGGCCAATCGCCATATTTTAATATTTTTCAAAACAGGTTCATTCATCATTGCGCCAATTAAAACAGAGGAATAACCATTTCCGCGATGTTCTTCGGCAATAAAAACATCCATCAAATAGGCAAAAACCACATAATCTGTAACCACTCTGGCAAAACCAATTTGCACCTCATTCAGATAAATTCCGAAACAAAACGAACTATCGATAGTGGTTTGCACTTCGTCCATGGTTCTTCCTGCTGCCCAATAAATGTCCTTCAAAAAATCTTGAATAAAAGGAACATCGAGTTTAGTTTTATCTGTTGAAATAGTAATCATATATTTTTATTTCAAATTTAAGTAAAACAAATCACTGGCAATTCCATCGGTCAAAAATTTTCCTTTTGGAGATGGTTTTAGAATCTTATTTTCAACAAAAAGCAACTCATCATCAATAAATTTCCGCGCTTGTTTTTGCAAATAATCGAAATATTCGTTTCCAAATTCATCCGCAATTCTATCCAAAGAAACGCCCCAAATGGTCCGCAAACCTGTCATAATATATTCGTTATAACGATCGGATTTAGATAAAATTTCAATTTCGTTTGGTAATTTATTTTCTTCCAATGATTTTAAATAAATAGCATTATTCGAAACGTTCCAACTTCGGGAAATTCCATCATAACTGTGCGCCGAAGGACCAATTCCAAGGTACTTTTTCCCCAACCAATAGGCTGAATTATTTTTCGAAAAATAAGTTGGCTTTCCAAAATTTGACAATTCATAATGAATAAAACCATTCGCTTCGAGCGTTTCAACCAAAATCTGAAAATGTGCTTCGGCCACTTCGTCTTTAGGTTTATCAATTTTCCCAGTTTGAATGAGTTTGTTCAAAGCTGTTTTGGGTTCGACCGTCAAAGCATAACTCGAAATGTGTGGAATGCCAAAACTCAAAGCGGTTTCGATATTTTGTTTCCATTTTTCGTTGCTCATTCTCGGAATTCCGTAAATCAAATCAAGGGAAATATTGTCGAAATATTGTGTGGCGATTTCCAAACATTTTCTAGCTTCCGCCGAATCATGAGCACGATTCATCAACTGTAAATCATCTTCAAAAAAAGATTGAATTCCGATACTTAATCGGTTAATTCCAATTTTTGAAAGTTCGATTAAATAGTCCTCCGACAAATCATCTGGATTGGCTTCGAGCGTAATTTCGGGATTT
>DAORUG010000075.1:0-14183 GCA_035433125.1 Flavobacterium sp. | reverse complement strand
ACAAGTCCTTTACCAGAAGTTGGGGAGTTTCCATCTAATGTCAAATACAAAATAGGTGCTTCTTTTTGGAAGTTTTCTTTACTGTAATTGTAATATCTTATAAGTTGATTTTCTTGTTCTCCTGCATATATTTTGTTTTCAATAATAAGCGCATTCTTTCTACTATTATCCTCGATAATAATATCAATACGTCCTCCTTCAGTTTTATCTTCATTTAATTTTTTGATAGTTTTTTCAACTGTTGTAATAGCAGTTTCAGTATTGAATTTAAATTTATCAGGAGCAATTATTTTTTCTGATTCATCAACTTCATTTGATATGAATTTTTCTTCTAACATTCTAATAAAAAGGTTCAAAGGAATATCTTTTAAACCGTGTGAACCTCTCCTGTTTAAAAGTTCTCCAATAAATGCCGAATGTGTTCGTACTTCGTTGCTTGTTAAATTCAAAACACCAAAAATGTTGAACTTTTCTCCAGTAATTTCAGCTATATCATCGTACTTGTTTTGAATCACATTTACGTTTTCAAGGAGATTTTTTATTCCGGATATATTTATTTTTTCTTCAATTATTTTTTCCATCATATTTTTTAATTTAATGTTTATTTCAAACTCCTCAACCACAACTCCCCACAAGCCCGAGCATCGCTCAAAGCATCGTGATGATTCAGCGGAATGTCGTGTTCTTCGCGCAAGGTAGCCAAATTTGACCTATAAATCTTATAAGTACAGAATTTATTGTAATTTGGAATGATTAAACCGTAATGCAAAAGTGTCTTGTCCAAAACAGGAAAATCAAAACAAAAACCATTGTGTGCCACTACATTTTGGTTTTCGATGTAAGGCGCAATATGTTGCCAAATTTGGTCGAAAGTAGGTGAGTTCAACGTGTCTTTTGCGGCAATCCCGTGAATGTTTGTAAAACGATTCCAGTAATAATTATCGGGTGGCTGAACTAAAAAATCGACTTCTTGGATAACGATTCCGTTTTTTATTTGCACCAATCCAACTTGGCAAATACTGTTCCTGTAACCCGTTGCCGTTTCAAAATCTATGGCGGTAAATGAATCCATAAATTTAATTGCTATTCATTACAATTTGTAATATTCATTCCTGAAATTTCTATCTTATATAATCTACCATCAATTACTAATCGATTTAGAAAACCTAACGGAATACTCGCTGTTGTTCTATCATCTATCCCGTCAGGGAGTTTTTCTTTAAAAGTAAGCTCTAGCTTATCCATCCGTTTTGAAAATAAGCGCACAAATTCTTCTTTTTCCATAATTATATATAAAGATTTGACATTTCCGAAATCCTGTTTTTGATTTCATTTTGAAGTGAAATAGGGGAGAGTACTTTTACATCACTACCGTATTTCAACAATTCCATTTTAATATCGTTGGTGGTGTGAATGAAAATTTCCAGTAGGACGCTATCCTCGGTTTCTTCCACGATGTGTTGGGATTCGTGCAACGGAAAGGTTTTGATGTAGTTGCCTTGCTGTTTGGAAAATTCCAAAAGCACTTTTTCTGCTGCCTCATAAGTTTCAACTCCAAAAGCGTGTTGAAATTCTTTTTCTACGTTGTAATTAATGGGTTTGAATTTGGTTTCGGTAATTTTTAAGTTCGAAATCCGGTCTAGACCAAAAGTTTTTATTCTATCATCTTTTTTGTCCCAAGCCACTAAATACCATCTTTGTTGCGATTCTTTAATAGCAATGGGTTTTACTTCCCGTTGCGTTATCTCGTCTTTCCAATGTTTATGATGGGTAAATTGCACGATATTAGCATTTTGTATGGCGTGAATGATACCGTGAATATGTTCGGTTCCCAATGATTTTCGGTTTTCCAAAAACACGCTGGGCGACAATTTATTTCCTTCTTGCAGGGCGTGATGAATCGAAAAAGCATCAATCATTCGTGTTACCGATTGGTCTTCGATTTCAGCTTCGTCAATAGCATAAGTTTTGTCTTTTCGGTTGTAGTGAATGTCAATCCCAAAAAGGGTCGAAATGTCTTTCTTGTCCCGTTCAAAAGTGCGAATGGCATATTCGAAAGTCGTGTCGATATCGTCGTTTTCCAATTTACGCATCACGTGTTCTTGCAAATCGTTGAAACTGCAAGGTCGGCTTCGCAAGCGGTCGATAACGTACAAATACCTTTTAAAATAAATTAATTTTGACATAATGGTTTGATTTATTTTTCAAAGATATGTAGTTTGTCTGCCGTTTTGTGGCGGGGTGAAATAATTCGTGATAATTTGTAGCTAAAAGTCTTAAAAGCTAATACCGTGGCTTCAAAATAAATCCTTTCAATCTTCGTACCTTTGCCCTTTAGAAAATGACAATAAAATGATTGAAATAGGAAAATACAACACGCTCACCATATTACGCGATACCAAAGTGGGATTGTTTTTGGGAAATCCCGAAAAAGACCCCGAAGGCATTCACGACATACTGTTACCCAATAAATACGTGCCCAACGAATGGGAAATAGGCGAGGAGATTATCGTTTTTGTGTATCTGGATCACGAAGAACGTCCGGTGGCCACCACATTAGAACCTTATATTTTATTGAATGAATTTGCGCTTTTGCGTGTGAACTATGTCAACCAAGTGGGAGCTTTTATGGATTGGGGAATGGAGAAAGACATTCTCGTACCGTTCAAAGAACAAGCACGCCCAATGGAAAAAGGAAAACGCTATTTGGTGTACCTTTATATGGACGAAAAAACCAAGCGTTTAGTAGCTTCCAGCAAAACCAATCAGTTTTTGAAAAACGATAATCTTACGGTCGAAAAAGGCGAAGAAGTCGATTTAATCGTTTCTCATATTACCGAATTGGGAATCAACGTTATCATCAACGAGCAACACAAAGGCTTGTTGTACAAAGACGAAGTCTATGATGATGCAATTCGAACAGGTGACAGATTAAGAGGCTATATCAAAACCATTCGTCCCGACAATAAAATTGATGTGTCCCTGCAAATACAAGGCTACCAAAATATCGAACCCAATGCCGAAAAAATTCTAGACGAACTTCGTGCCAGTCGTGGTTTCTTGCGATTAACCGACAATTCGCATCCTGAAGATATTAAAACGGTGTTGAAAATGAGCAAGAAAACCTTTAAGAAAGCCATTGGAGCACTCTACAAAGAAAAATTAATTGAAATAAAAGAAGATGGAATTTATTTGTTAAAGGAGTAAAACTTTGTATTTCTTTCAAACAAAAAATCCCAAACACTAATTACTACAATTAGTGTTTGGGATTCATTTTTTAACGGCTATTTTTTATTTCAAAGAGGCCATATCAATCACAAAACGATACTTCACATCACTTTTGAGCATTCGCTCATAGGCTTCGTTGATATCCTGCATTTTAATCATTTCAATTTCCGAAACGATATTGTGTTCACCACAAAAGTCCAGCATTTCCTGAGTTTCGGCAATTCCTCCAATTAAAGAACCCGCTATCGATTTCCGTCCCAAAATCATCGGAACCGTATTCAAGAAAGGGTCAATAGGTCCCAAATAACCCACCAAAACCAAGGTGCCATCAATAGTCAGTGCACCAACGTAAGGATTCACATCGTGAATGTAAGGAACGGTATCAATAATCAAATCGAATTTTCCGCTTACGGAAGTCATCTGATTTTCATCAGTTGAAATAATAACGGCATCGGCTCCTAAGTCCAAAGCATCTTTTTCTTTACCAGGACTTCTGGAGAAAAGGGTCACTTCAGCTCCTAAACCTTTGGCTAATTTGATGGCCATATGACCCAAACCACCCAAACCTACTACAGCAACTTTGCTACCTTTAGTAACGTTCCAATGGCGAAGTGGCGACCAGGTAGTAATTCCGGCACAAAGTAATGGTGCAACGGCAGCCAAATCTAAATGAGCAGGCACTTTCAATACAAAGTGTTCGTCGACCACAATTTTTTCAGAATAACCGCCAAAGGTTTGACCACCCAAATGTTTGTCAACACCACCATAAGTGCCTACCCAGCCATTCAAGCAATATTGCTCCAGGTCTTTTTTGCAGCTTTCGCAAGTTTGGCAGGAATCTACCAGACAACCCACTCCAGCAATATCGCCGACTTTAAGTTTCGTTAC
The DNA here is from genome assembly GCA_035433125.1 of Flavobacterium sp. Lineage (GTDB taxonomy): Bacteria > Bacteroidota > Bacteroidia > Flavobacteriales > Flavobacteriaceae > Flavobacterium. The sequence goes on along the minus strand of DAORUG010000075.1, from coordinate 10,067 downwards.
TTCACTTCCCACTTGGGTTACTCGACCCACAATTTCGTGACCCGGAACCGAAGGATAGACCGTCCATCCCCAATCGTTTCTCGCAGTGTGCAAATCAGAATGGCAAACACCACAATACAAAATTTCAATTTCAATGTCTTTTGCAGTCACTTCTCTACGGGCAATCGTCATCTCATTCAAAGGCGCATCGGCAGCCTTGGTGCCAAAGGCTTTTACATTTGTTGTTTTCATAGCTGTCTATTAATTTTTATTTTAAGGGTAGTATTTCATTCAAACAATTAAAGGCGTTTAAAGTTAGGTTTTTTAAAGGACAACTTCGGTATTTTAGGTATTTATTTCCCTACTCTTTGTTGCAAATGAGCAGGATAGCGGTCTCCCTGAACATTGGTTTTGGCAAAAGCATCGTCAATAGACTGAATGTCTTTAGCAGATAATACAATGGAAGCACCGCCAATATTTTCGGTCAGTCGATGCGATTTTGTGGTTCCCGGAATGGGTACAATCCAAGGTTTTTGTGCCAACAACCAACCCAAGGCAATTTGTGCCGGAGTCGCATTTTTTTGTTGGGCAATTGCACCCAGTAATGCCACTAATTTATGATTGGCTTTTCGATTTTCTTCAGTAAATCGAGGGACTATATTTCGAAAATCTGTAGGGTCAAATTGGGTGTTTTCAGTGATGGCACCAGTCAAAAAACCTTTGCCTAAAGGGCTAAAAGGCACAAAACCAATGCCTAATTCTTCAAGAGTAGGTATAATTTCCAATTCCGGTTCTCTCCACCAAATTGAATATTCACTTTGTAAAGCGGTTACGGGTTGAACTGCATGTGCTTTTCGAATCGATTCTACTCCCGCTTCCGAAAGACCAAAATGTTTTACTTTTCCCTCTTGAATCAAATCTTTAACGGTACCGGCAACGTCTTCTATGGGTATGTTGGGGTCAACACGATGTTGGTAAAACAAATCAATCACATCGGTTTTGAGTCTTTTTAAAGAGGCTTCGGCAACAGCTCTTATTCTTTTGGGGCTGCTGTCCAATCCATTATGTGAATCGCCATCTTTGAATCCAAATTTGGTGGCAATAACTACTTTTTTTCGAAACGGATCCAAAGCTTCTCCTACCAATTCTTCATTAATAAACGGACCATAACATTCGGCTGTATCAAAGAAGGTGATGCCTTGTTCGTAAGCTAATCTGATTAATTTTATTCCTTGTTCTGTATCGGTGGGTGTGCCATAGCCAAAACTAAGTCCCATACAACCTAAACCTTGTGCGGAAACCTCTAATCCTTGGCTTCCTAATATTCTTGTTTTCATTTTGAATGATTTTTTTTTAATGTGCTTCTACTGTTGAGAAAGCTTTTACTCCGTAGCTAATTTTTCGTCCAAAATCGGAAAGGTATTGAATGGTTTATTGATTATACTCTTCATCCGTTACTGCTTCTAACCAAATAGGAGCACCCTTTTGGGTATTTGTTATGGCTATTTGAACAAAATAGGAATCACTACTAGCCCCGTGCCAATGTGGAATATTGGGTGGACATTGGATTGCATCTCCTTTGCGAAGTGTTTTTTTAGCTTGCCCTTTTTCTTGATAATATCCAATTCCATCGGTTACAAGTAAAATTTGTCCACCCGGATGCAAATGCCATTTTGTTCTGGCTCCTGGTTCAAAAGTTACATTTCCTACTGAAGTTGGATTAAGACTATCAGCAGCTATAAGCATTTGTAAATAAGCTGTACCTGTAAAATTGGCATTGGTAATTTTTTCTCCCTTTGTAAAAATCATTGTTGGCTCCGTTTTAGAAGTTGCTTGTTTCACTTGTTTGCAGGAAAGTATCATAACTGCTATGACACAGATTCCCATTATTTTTTTTGCATTCATATTTTGAAGTTTTGATGTATTTCATTCTTCGAAAATCTGCCCACTATAACCCTTCTTTTCTCAATCCCTCATCTTAAAATTGACAAAGTTTTGTTTTTGTTCAAGAGTCATATTAAAGAAACGTTTGTTTTTGTTCAAAGAGCGCATGGTTTTCATTTCCTCTTTGGTTAACTTGAAGTCAAAGACATCTATATTTTCTTTGACGTAATCCGGATTTGTCGTTCCGGGAATTACAGACAATCCTTCTTGAATATGCCAACGAATAATTGTTTGCACGATTGATTTTTTGTGTGCTTCTGCAATTTTTGCAATCACGGGATCAGAAAGCAGGCCTTTATCGCCATGACCTAATGGATACCAACATTCTATGGCAATATTATAGGGTTTTACTTTTTCGCGTATATCATTACGTTGCGCATAGGGATGGCATTCTATTTGCATCACGGCAGGCATTATTTTCATATTATCTACAATGGCATGAAAAACTTCATCACTGTCATCAAAATTGCTGATACCCAAGGCACGAACTTTTCCAGCAGCCACTGCTTTTTCCATATCTTTCCAAGCACCTATGAAATCTCCGACTGGTTGATGTACATACAATAGGTCGATATAAGTGGTTTGTAAACGTGCCAACATTTTATCTATAGCTTCAGTTGTGATGCCTTCTCCATATTCAGATGGCCAAAGTTTACTGGTGATCCATATTTCTTCACGAGGAATGCCGCTTTCCTTAACAGCTGCCCCGACACCGGATTCGTTACCGTAGGCATGAGCCGTATCAATATGGCGATACCCATTTTGTAAAGCAACAAGACAAGCTGCTTTACAGTCTGCAGTTGATGCAGTGTAGGTTCCAAGACCGAATTGAGGCATCTCGATGCCATTATTCAGTTTGAGTTTTGGCACGGCATTTTTTCTTTCTTGTGCATTTGTGTCATTCATAGTTCCAAATAGTAACAGTACTATTAATGCGAGATAATTTTTTACATTTTTCATTTTCTGGTTGTTTATGTTAATTCATTAATTAAAGGTCAAAACATTTTTTATAAGTAGGTACCGAAAAACTCAATGAGTTTATTTACTGCCCGTGATACATATTCAGGTTTCCAATAGGTTTGAATATGAGTTGCCCCATCAATCAAAAACAACTCTTTATTCTTGGCATTGGTTGCTTTTTCGAAAGCTTCATCGGTCATATATTTTGTATCGGCTTTGCTTCCTGATATCATTAGCAAAGGCTGATTGATTAGTTCAATTTGGTCGGTTGCATCCCAAGTCATTAAATCCATTAAACTACTTGTCGTGTACAGAAAAGTCGAATTTGGATGTGAGTGGGTTCTATAATAATATTCATATCCTTCACGATACAAATCGGTCGTGGTTTTAGCGATTTCTTCATCTGTTATGCTTGCCACACCTGAATAAAGGATTTTACCACCATCAGCTTCTTGTTTACGAGCATCCGAAGCATTTTTTAATCGCTCTTGAATGGTTTTTACTTGGGAATTCATAAATCCATTACGCCTTACTTCTCCCGAATTGAACATACTCAAAGTAGCGACAGCTTTAAAACGTTTATCCGATTGAGCCGCTTTTAAGGTGTAACCACCGCCACCACAAATGCCTAAAGCCCCGATACGGTTTGCATCAACTCCCGGATATTGCGAAATATAGTCAGCCATACCACTAATATCCTCTGTGCGAAATTTGGGTTTATCAGTGTGACGAGGTTCACCGCCACTTGCTCCTTGATAACTTGCATCGGCAGCAATGGTAATGTAACCCGCTTCAGCCAAACGTTGTGCATATAGACCAGCTGTTTGTTCTTTTATACCACCGTTTGGATGCGCAATGGTTAGAGCCGGATATTTTTTTGAAGGATCATAATTAGCCGGTGTATAAACATTGGCAGCTATATCTATTCCGTTCAATTTATAAGTTACAGGATGTATGTTTACTTTTCCTTTTACATTTTCTGTAATTGCACCATCGTACACTAAAGTGTAAGGATTTTGCTTTTTCATGCTTTGCGAAAATGAGTTATTTGTTGATACAATTGACATTACTAATATTAGTATTACTATTACTTTATTCATGATTTTTTATAATTATTTAGGTTGAATAGTATCCAATATTTCAGTTACAATTTTTTTTGCTGATTTGGTATTTTTTCTACCTATGCTTGGTTTGATTACAGTTACAAATTCTTCCAACTGATTAGTTGTTATACCCACATTTAAAGAAATTGCCAAATGACTTTTCAGCATTGGTTCTGCATCACCAATAGCACTAATTACCGATATTGTAATCAATTCTCTTTGAGCATAAGTTAAAATATCTCTTTCAAAAATATCAGCGAATAAATGTTCTTTTAAAAAAGTATCAATTATTGGAGCAAAGGCAGAATAGCCCGAAAGTGTATTGGGTTGCTGTTTTCCTGTTAGTTCTCCTAGTATTTGCTTACCACGGTCGTATTTACTGCTGTTGTTTGTGATAGAAGAAGCTTCAATTCCAATAGTGTCATTTATTCCTTTTACTTTTCGTTCTTCGATAACTTCCATAAATGTTTGCAAACCGCGAATACTCCTCGGAAAACCACAATACGCATAGGTGTGAACCAAAATTTCTTTTATTTCATTTACAGTCAATTTTGCTTCTAAACCTTTATTTAAAGCTATTTTTAATTCTTTCAAATCACCTGTAGCAGTAAGTGAAGCAATGGAAATGATACTTTTCTCTTTTGAAGTTAAACCAACTTTATTCGTTTCCATTTCTTGTGCATTCATTTGATTTGCAAATAATAAAATGATTGATAAAATTGTTCCTAAACCGATTACTTTAAATTGTTTCATCTTATTTTTAGTTTTTAAGAAAATTTAGTTTTTTTAGCCAAACTGTTATTTCCTTTTCGGTTTTAATTTTCTTTTCGCCTTCCATTACATATAAAATTCCGTCTCTTTCAATGCCGCCTTTGACTGAAAATCCTTTTTCAATTTTGCTGTCAGGACAGAGTTCTTCAACTTTTTCAAAACTGCTTCCAATTCCATAACCTGCATTGGTATTGAAAGGAATAATTGTTTTTCCTTTGAAATTATATTGCTTTAAAAAGCTTTTCATTGGTGGTGGCAACTGCATTCCCCAAGTTGGAAAACCTACAAACACAAGATCGTACTTTTCAATACTATCAATTTTTGTTTTTAGTGGTGGAAGAAAACCAGATTTATTTTCATTTGCCACTTGATCTACAATTGCTTTATAATCTTCCGGATATGGGTTTTCTAATTCCAATTCGACTAAATCACCACCAACGTGTTTATGAATTAGTTCAGCAACTGTTTTGGTATTTTTTGTTCTGGATAAATAGACTATGAGTATTTTTTGTTCTTTTAAATATTCAATTTCATCGGATTTAGTTTTCTCAAAGCTACAACAAAAAGACAGCAATAAAATTGGTGTTACAATCAGTAATACATATTTTTTCAATGATATCATGTCTTCTTTTTTTGTTGATACAAAGTTCAGAATAATTGATTGTTAGATTTGGATATGAATTACGGATTTAAGTACCACAATTACTTATCTAGTCCTTTTTCTTTTAACCATTTACTCATTAAATCAGCTACTTCAATATTATTTAAATCTGAAAATGGAAAGTGTGTATTGCCTTTGAGACCAGCCTCAGGAAGATGTACTACAGTAACATCACCACCGTATTTATTAACAACATCTCGCCATAAACGTGCCATTTGGAGTCGTACTCTCCAGCCGTCCGCACCAGGATTGTTGGAAGGACTTTCTGGAATATTATCGCCATAATAAATCACAATGGGAATTTTAGTCAGTTGCATAAAGTCTTTCATTGGAACCGAATTTGCAACTAATGAACCCGCCGAACTGGTTAAAGGAGAGGGCACTTCACCTTCAGGAAATAAAAAACCACTACCGGGTTCGTAAGACACTATCGCTTTGACGTTTTGATTTTTTAAAGCAGTGAGCCATCCCATACCACCAGAATGGGAATGGGTAACTAAAATGGCAGGCCCTATTTTGTTGAATAAAGCTGAAACCGCATCTGTATTTACTTCAATATCGATGGTTCCAATACTTGGTGTCATAGAACGAAAATACTGATTGAGTGTAATGGAATCTCGGGCAAATTGAACACCTTCAAAATAATTGGGCCATATACCGATACGGAAGACATCAAACCATTGCTGTTCGTCAGGCGTTGGATTGATAGTTGCTGCTACAGTACTTCTACCAGCATTGCCTCTCCTTGGTTGGTCAATCAAATAAACCGGAAAGTTTCTGCGTAGAAAAATATTTTGATACCCTTCTCGTCCGTCAGCTGTGGTTTCCCAAGTTTTGGAAAACTGACCTATGCCGTGCCACATTACTAATGGATATTGACGCGGCTTTACTGGAATTTGATAAAAAACATAAGCGTGGTCTCCGCGAAAAGTCTGTCCCTCAGGAGTCGGTTTATAGGGATCAAATGTACCAGGATTGGTAAGGATTGTTCCTCCCACAGCAAAACTTCCTTGTTCTTCAATAAGCAACGGTTTTTGTTTTTTACTGTTTTGGGCATAAAATGAGGAATGAATCATCAACGCCAAACATAGTAAACTCAACAATCGAATTACATTCTGTTTCATTATAATTTGCTTTAGTTTATATTTTAAAGTTGCAATCTAATTTATTTTAATTAGTACTTTCAAATGCTTTTTCAATTACATCTAGTCTTGCTTTTCTAGGATCGAAAAAATTTCCTGCCGCCCCGTCTTGGGTAAATTCAAAAACCTCATTTTTAGTACTGTCATATACTGGCCAAAGTGGTAGTTCCTTACCATTTGGATTACCTGTTTTAGCAAAATTAACCCAATAGGCATTCATTAATTTACCTACTTTTTTATCTTGCTCTGTAAAAATAATACCATTGCGTTCTACCAAGTTGTCAAATACATACGCAATTTCTGAACCATGAGCGGCACCATTTTGCATCCACTCTTTCATAGAAACAGGAACATAAGAGAAGAGGTACAAATAAACAGGTATCGATTTAGATGTTAATGCTCTGGCAGTAAAGCGGGCGGGTTCTGCCCAAACTTTATCGGTATTGACTAGGGTCAACATCCTGGCAAAACTTGTAGTACCATCAGAATCATAGGCTGCTGAAGCCTCCGGAGCATGATTTCCAAACAATGCAAGTAATTCCTCTTTTGAACGGGCATTGACAAAGCCAGATGGAACTTCTGCACTATTCGACCCAATAATAATTGGAACATTTGGTGCTCTGCCTGCATTGTAAGTACTCTCGGCAGTCTCAGTAACTAAACGGCCATCAAGTATGGGACCTGAATAGGTAATTGGACCACCTTGTCCGGCAGTTTCTGCACCGCCATCAACAATTTCAGCTGCACTTAATGCTTTTAGTTTTTGGAGTGCTTCGGTATCGTTTCCTTCAATATGGTATCTTTTGGCAAAGTTAAGTCCGATAGTTTCAGCCGATACAGGATAATGAATGGAGGCATTTTCTTGGTCAATCGGACGCCCCGTTAGCACCCCGTCTCGTCCACCTCCAGATTCTATAATGGCTTTCTTGAATAAGCCTTTTGCTGCGGGTATTGTCAAAAGGGAATGTACAGATACACCGCCGGCTGACTCACCAAAAATGGTTACATTTTTGCTATCTCCTCCAAACTCTCCAATATTTTTTTTAATCCACTCTAAGGCAGCAATCTGATCCATGTAGCCATAATTACCTTTGTATTCATTTGGGTTTTCTTTGCTTAAAGCGGGAAACGCAAAAAAACCAAGACGTCCTAAACGATAATTGAAAGAAACGAGTATAACATCTTGCTTTGCAAATGACGCCCCAGTAAACCCATTGCCACTACCACTGCCTCCTACAAATCCGCCACCGTGAATCCAAACCATAACTGGTAATTTCGATTTTTTTGTTGCTTGGGTTGGTGTCCAAATGTTGAGAAACAAACAATCTTCTGATGAATTTTGTGACATACCTGCACCACGGGGCCAACCCGCCTGTGGACAATCAGAACAAAATTTACTTACATCTTTCACGTCCTTCCAAGCCATCACTGGCTGGGGAGGCCGCCAACGATTTGCTCCCACGGGTGGTGCTGCATAAGGAATACCTCTGAATACGGAGACATCTCCTTCCATTACGCCTTGAACAATTCCTGCAGTCGTACTAACTTTTCTGGTAAGACTTTGTGAAACTTCTAATTGTGCATTTACTTGGGTTGTACCATAAAATAATGCAAAAGCAATCAATATTTTTTTCATATTTCAAATTTTATTGTATTGGTGTCATGAGTTTGGTGAACGATAATGAACCCAATACCCATTTACTTTTTTCTTTGACATACACTTCTGTTACAATAAACGGATTGCTGACTTCATTCCCGCCAACTACCGCTAATAAGGTGATTTTATTCAAAAGGATAGCCGTATTACCAATGATGTTTACAGACACTTCATGAATATCTGCTTTCTTGTACCAAATGCCACCGCTTTTGATAACATTGACTTCTTGGGTTTTTCCCCAACTGCCATCCATATGGACAAAAACAGATTTTGCATCAAACAAAGGAGTGAGACGATCAACATTTTTATCAGCCATCCATTGCCATTTGTCTTTAGAAAGTTGAATGATTTCTTGTTCCGCTTTGGTGTAACTGGGAACTACTGTGCTGGTTTTGTTTTCTTGTGCGAAAGACGATTGCAGACTTACAACCAATAATAATCCGAGAAGGAATGTTTTCATATGTTATAATTTTTTGTGATTAATTAATTTTTATAAATCTATTTTGTATCCACTTAAATTTTTAACCCATTGAGGATCGCGATGGTCGAAAAACAAACTTTCGTTGGTGTTTAAAGAGGCAATTGTTTCCATATCTTCAGTTGAAAGAACAAAATCAAAGATGTTGAAATTCTCGACCATTCTTTCTTTTCTAATCGATTTAGGAATTACGACCACACCTCTTTGGGTCAACCAACGAAGAATGACCTGTCCTACTGATTTGCTGTACTTTTTACCAATTGATAAAAGAACTTTATTTTGAAAAATATTGTTTTGTCCTTCAGCAAAAGGTCCCCAAGACTGGATTTGAACATTGTTTTCTTGAAGAAATTGTTGTGATTCCTTTTGCTGTAGAAACGGATGTGTTTCTATTTGGTTCACGGCAGGTGTAAACCCACTATTAGCAATCAAATCCATAATTCTATCAGGATGAAAGTTTGCAACTCCAATGGCTTTTATTTTACCTTGATGGTACAACTCCTGCATAGCTCTCCAAGAGCCAAACACGTCTCCATATGGTTGATGGATTAGGTATAAATCCAGATAATCTAATTGTAGTTTATTCAATGATTTTTCAAAGGCTTTCAGTGTATTTTCATAACCTGCGTCTTGAATCCAAAGTTTGGTTGTGATAAAAAGTTCCTTTCTGGGAACACCACTTTTTTTTATAGCATTTCCAACAGCCGTTTCATTCATATAAGAGGCAGCTGTATCAATAAGACGATACCCACTTTCAATAGCTTCTAAAACTGCTTTTTCACATGCTGCTGCATCAGGTATCTGAAAAACTCCAAATCCTAAAATTGGCATTTCTATTCCGTTGTTTAATTGTACTGTTTGCATTATTTTGTATTTTAAAAATTTGATTTATTATTCCAGAATAAGCGAACTTATAGTTCTGTTATGCAAATTTCCGTCAGAAAACCGAAGCGGATAGTATATTGATTACGGATTGTTCTACCAATATTACTTATTGCTCTAACTGCTTTGTGATTGATAGTATTAAATGTATAAATTTGTATCAAAATAAGAGAAAGCTTTATGGGAAATATAGTTAAGTTTGAGACCATTAGCCAGTATAATGATTTTAATAATGCAGAAACCTTGCACCCATTAATCAGTGTAATTGATTTTTCAAAAGCACATGAAAGATCATGGGGCGGCCAGAAAAGTGTTAAAATCTATTATGGGTTTTATTGTATCTTTTTGAAAGATATTAAATGTGGTGATTTGCTTTATGGTTGTAATTATTACGATTATCAAGAAGGGACATTGGTTTTTACTGCTCCCGGGCAAGTAATGGAAATCGAGACTACAGGTGAAGTATATCAGCCAAAAGGATATGCATTGG
>DAORUG010000074.1:0-14404 GCA_035433125.1 Flavobacterium sp. | reverse complement strand
TGGTTTATCTATAGTGAAACGATTGGTAGGACTGTTCAATAGTGAAATTTCGCTTGAAAGCCAAGTAGGAGTAGGGACTACATTTATATTTACAATAGCATTTGAATATGATCCTGAAAAAACAAATGAAATAATCAATAATATTAGGGTTGATTTAAGTTCAGGACAAATATTTAAGGTTTTGGTAGTAGAAGACAACAAAATCAATCAGACCATTACTAAGAAAATTATCGCAAAAAACAATTGCAGTTGCTTTATCGTAGATGATGGATTTCAAGCTTTGGATGTTCTGAATAAGGAGGTTTTTGATGTTATTTTGATGGATATTAATATGCCTCTGATAAGCGGTTTCGAAACCACTAGAAAAATTCGTCTCAAAGGCATTCAAACTCCTATTATTGCTTTGACGGCTTTCGCCAAAGACGAGATTACCGAAGAAGCATTAGATGCTGGAATGAATGATATTATGATAAAACCATTTGAGTCAATAAAGTTATTTCAGGTGATTAATAATCAAATCAAAAAAAACAAAAACGCCGTCTTGTGACAGCGTTTTTGTATTACACAAACAAAATGGGTTTATTTGATAGGTATAGATTTTAAAGCTCTTTTTTTCAAACCTTCTTTTTTACCTACAACAACGTGAAGAATACCATCTTTGTAATTAGCTTCTATTTTGTTTTCATCAATTGTGTCAGGTAGGCTGAAAGTTCTGCTGAAAGATTGATAATTGAACTCTCTGCGGATGTAATTTTCTTTTTTGCTAACTTCTTCTTTTTTTTCTTCTTTTTCTGAAGAAATCATTAGAATATCATTGTCGATTTCTACTTTGAAGTCTTCTCTTTTCATTCCCGGAGCTGCTAATTCTACTTCAATTTTTGTATCAGTTTCTTTCAAATTTACAGATGGTAAATTACTACCCAAAGCTGCAAAGTTTCTATCGGTCCAATCAAATAAATCTTTTGTTATAAAATCATCAAAAAAATTATTGATGGATTTGCTTTCTAATGACGGAAATAAACCGTCTTTTTTAACTAAAGTTTTCATAATATTGAATATTAAATTGTTTTTAATTAAGTAACATAAAGTTAGTGAAAATTAGATGTAAACATTTTCAAAATAACAAATTTTTAACACTCAAATATCTGATAATAAGAAACATACTAATAATAATTATTAAAAGAAAAACACCTTTTAGTTTGTAGCTAAAAGGTGTTTTTTATAGGTGAAATAGTTAGAAAATAAACAAATTAGTACCAACGTTTTTTATTCTGTTTAGATGCGTCTGATTTTCTTGATTTGTGAGCGCCACCGCTTCGGTTGGAGTTGTTTGGTTTTGTAGATCCTCCTGGAGCAGTTTCTGGATTTCCAGAATGCCAAGGATATGGATGACCGCTTATGATTTTTACATCCACTTTGATTAGTTTTTGAATATCTTTCCAATATTGATGCTCGTCTTTACTACAAAAAGAAATGGCAATTCCCTCATTTCCTGCACGACCGGTTCTTCCAATTCGATGCACATAAGTTTCAGGAATATTAGGCAAATCAAAATTGATCACATAAGGCAATTGGTCTATATCGATGCCACGAGCTGCAATATCAGTAGCTACAAGAACGCCAACTTCTTTATTTTTGAAAGCATCTAAAACGCGTTGTCTGGCATTTTGTGACTTGTCTCCGTGAATGGCTTCGGCAGGTATATCTTTCTTGCGCAAAGCTTTCACTACATTATCGGCTCCGTGTTTGGTTCTCGAAAAAACCAATACATCCGATAAGTTTTGATTTTTTATTAAATGATACAACAAGTTTCTTTTTTCGCCTTTTTCGACAAAATAAACGTGCTGTTCTACATTTTCGGCAGTGGAGGAAACGGGCGAAACTTCTACTTTTTCAGGATCTTTCAAAAACATTTCGGCTAATTCTCGGATAGCCATTGGCATTGTTGCCGAGAATAACAAAGTTTGTCTGTTTTTTGGCGTAAGCTTTACAATTTTCTTGACGTCGTTTATAAATCCCATATCCAGCATTTGGTCGGCTTCGTCAAGGACTAAAGTATGTAAATGGTCTAAATCGATAAAACCTTGTTTGTGTAAATCGAGTAATCTTCCTGGTGTTGCCACCAAAACATCCACTCCTTTGCGAAGTGCATCTACTTGAGGAACTTGTGAAACGCCTCCAAAAATAGTCAGTTGCACTAGATTGGTATATTTGCCATAAGTGTCAAAACTTTGTCCAATTTGAACCGCTAATTCTCTTGTAGGAGTGACAATTAGCGCACGAATCTCTTTGGCTTTTTTTGATGAACCGACAATTCGGTGCAATTGATGTATAATGGGGATGGCAAATGCTGCCGTTTTTCCTGTGCCTGTTTGTGCGCAACCTATCAAATCTCTTCCTGCTAAAACTAGCGGAATGGATTGTTCTTGAATGGGAGTAGGGTTAGTGTAGCCTTCTTCAAATACGGCTCTTTGTATACTTTTTGAAAGTGGTAAATCTTCGAATAACATATTTTTTGTATTAAATATCTAGTAATTAGTACGTAGATAATCTTGCAAAGATAGGTTTATTATTTTTGATGGAAATTAATTGGTGATTTTTGCACGGCATTCGCTTTTAATTTTTTAGCCACGAATTTCACGAATTAGCACAAATTCATAAAGAATAAAAAATAAATGAACACTAATTTTCTCTTGATTAAAATGAATTTGTGTAATTTATAAAGTGTAAAAATTCGTGTTCATTGGTGAAATTCGTGGCTACTTTTTTTAAGTGAATGCCCTATGATTTTTGGCCAATTTCCAGAAGATTCAATACTTATAAAACCTCTATACTATTATTCGATTTTATAAAATCGGTAACCAAATAACCAATGAGTTTACCAATTAAATGATTGTTTTTTTCATAACATAAATCAGGAGCGCCTTCGCAAATATGTAGATAAGCTGCATTTTTATTTTTTCCGAAGAAAGTAACAAACTGACGTAATTCTTCAATAGAAAAACCGCTTAACGTCATTGCACTACTGGCAATATTTGGAATGGCATCTAAATCGACTTCAACTCCGTAAAAATCATTTTGGATGAATTGTGAGGCGTTAATAAGTTCTTGATTGAAGTTCTTTTCCTTTCGAATATTGATACTGTCATAAGTAGTATAACGCACTCGATCTTCAATTTTTTTGATAATATCTAAGACACTTTTGGAGGTATAATTTTCGTGTAAACCAAAAATAAAATACTTTTTAAGAAAGCCTTCTTCAAAAGCATAAGAAAATCCATTTCCGCTATGGCGTCCTTCGAGGATTCTAAAATCAGAATGAGCGTCAAAATTTACAGCATTGATGGGTTTTCCTTTGGCAAGTGCCGTTCCCTTTATATTTCCGTAAGAATTATTATGACCGCCACCAATAACAATTGGAGTTTTTCCTGCTTTGATGATATTAAAAATGATATGCGAAACATCTTTATCAATTTTTTCGACTAGCTGACTCAATTTAGACCGATCATCAATGTCATTAAAATCTAAATGTTCCACTTCTTTCATCTCTTCACAGACATTCAATCGCCCTAAAACTAATATTTGGCTGCCTTTACAGAAACGATTGTGTTGAATGTTTGCAATACTGGCTATGGCACATTCCCAAGCTGATGCTGCTCCGGGTCTTCCAAAATTGGCTCTAACCCCGATATCTTCTGGAATTCCAAACAATACATATTTTGCTTCACAGGTTTTTAAAAATAGAGCAATATCTATTCCTTTAGGAATAGTTAACATTTTTTCCCCAAATTTTATTTCGCCACTGCGGTGGTTTGTAACTTTTGCAAGGTCGTTTATTGTGAACGGTATTAGTTTTTCCATATAAATTTAAATCCCTCCAAATATAATATAAATGTTTAAAATCCGTTATAAAGTCATATTATATTATTAAATTTGTATAATAAATTTTTAATTTCTACCACAAAAAGCAAACAAAATGGAAGATCAACAAAACAATTCGAACTCAAGTCTGAAAATTATTATCGGTGTTTTAGCTGTCCTATTGATAGGAAGTTTATTTTATATCTACAAGATTTCATCCGATGCAAAACAAGTGCAAACTGAATTAAAAACTACTATGACTGAAAAAGAGTCAGTTATGAAAGATTTGCAAGAATTAAAAGCGACTTATGATGCTGCAATTGCCGAAAACACCTCAATGTCCGAAGAATTGGTTAAAGAAAGAGACAAAGTAGTGAATTTGATGAATGATATTGAAAAATCAAAAGGGGATGTGTCAAAATACAGATCTCAATATCAGAAATTAGAAAGCAATATGAAGGCTTTAATGGCTGAAAATGAAAGCTTGAAAAAACAAAATACTACACTAACCACACAACGCGATAGTACTGTTGTAGTTTTGGGAGAAGCTAAGAAATACAATGAGGTTTTAGTAGGTCAAAACGAGGAATTGTCTAAAACTGTCGAAAAAGGTTCTAAACTGTCTGTGTTGAATATGCAAACTGCTGCATACAAAATTAGAAGTTCAGGAAAACAAGTTGCCACTGACAAAGCGGGTAGAGCTGATGTTCTAAAAATTAGCTTCACTATTGCCGAAAATCAAATAGCAAAATCGGGAGACAAAGAATATTATGTTCAAGTTATCGACAGCAAAAATAATGTACTTGGTGACAAACAAACTGTGAATTTTGATGATAAAACATTAACTTACAGTTTTATTTCTAAAGTGAAATATGAAAACAAAACAGTTAATGTTTCTGAAGATTTACCAGGAAAAGATTTTGCAAAAGGAACTTATTTTGTAAATGTTTTCGACAAAAGCGAATTGGTTTCTAAAACAAGTTTTACTTTGAAATAAACGTTCAAGATTACAATTTAAAGAGGAGCATTTTTGTTCCTCTTTTTTTTTATGCAAAAACTTCCCCTTCAATAATTACAAAATCAATGAGGTTACTGCCATAAGCATAAGGCAATTGATAATAAGAGGAAATAGGTTTTGTGATAATAAGATTGGCTTTTTTGCCAATGGCAATGCTTCCGTGGGTTTCTGAAATTCCCATCGCATAAGCTCCGTTTAGGGTTGCGGCGTTTATAGCTTCTTCGGGAGTCATTTTCATTTGGATACAAGCTGTAGAAACCACAAAATTCATATTTCCGGAAGGAGTTGTACCGGGATTAAAATCGGTGGCGAGTGCTAATGGTAAGCCTTTTGCAATCATTTCACGAGCAGGAGTATATGGAATTCTCAAGAAAAAAGAGCAAGAGGGTAAAGCTACTGGCATTGTTTCGCTATTTTTTAAAGCTTCAATATCTTCGGGATTCATAATTTCCAGATGATCTACAGACAGCGCTTTGTATTTAATTCCAGCCTGGATTCCGCCAATGGAGTTGAATTGATTCACATGAATTTTTGGTTTTAAACCAAAACGAATTCCTGCTTCCATAATTTGTTCCGTTTCTTCAACAGTAAAATAACCAGTTTCACAAAATACATCGATGAAGTCTGCTAATTTATTTTTGGCAATTTCAGGAAGCATTTCGTTGATTATTAAATCGATATAACCTTTCCTATTTTCCTTATATTCCAATGGAAAAGCGTGAGCACCAAGAAAAGTGGCTTTTATGGTTATGGGATAATTTTGCGACAATCGATTGATTACTCGCAGCATTTTTAGCTCTCCCTCGACAGTAAGTCCGTATCCCGATTTTATTTCGACTGCACCAGTTCCCAAATGCATAACTTCTTCGAGTCGAAGTTTGGATTGGTTGTAAATTTCTTCTTCGGAAGTTTCGTTGAGTATTTTAGCCGAATTTAATATGCCTCCACCACGCTTGGCGATTTCTTCATAGGAAAGTCCGTTGATTCTATCGACAAATTCTCGCTCCCGATTGCCTGCATAAACAATATGAGTATGTGAATCACACCAACAGGGAAGGACTATTTTTCCATCAACATCGATACATTTTTCAGGATTTATATCTTCTGGTAAATCATCCATAGGACCAAAATCGACAATCAAATCATTTTCAATGACCAAATAGGCATTTTTAATTGCAGGAAGAACCGCCATTTCATCGCCTGAAACCTTCAAAATCAAAGAATCTCGAACTTGAAGTAATTTCTTAATGTTGATGAGTAGCGTTTTCATTTAGCTTGAAAATTATTCCGAAACTTTGATTTCGAACATTTTGTCCCAGTTTTTGCCTGTAACAAAAATGGTTTTGGTTTTTGGGTTGTAAGCGATTCCGTTGAGCACATCAGTATCGGGAAGTTTAGTAATTTTCTTTTCCAAATCGGCAAGATTAATTATTCCTTCCACAGCTCCCGTTTTGGGATTGATGACGGCAATCGCATCTTTTTGATATACATTTCCATAGATTTTTCCATTAATCCATTCCAATTCATTGACTTTTGGTACTTTTAAATCCAAAGAATAAACATTAATATGATTTAATTCTTTGAAAGTTGTTGGATCTAATATGTGGATTGTTTCTGTACTATCGGTCATATACAAAAGGGTACCATCGCTTGTTAATCCCCAACCTTCCATTTGTTTGGGATATTGAAAAGTTTTTTCTTTTTTGAAAGTATCTGCATTATAAACATAACCTTCATTATTTTGCCAAGTCAATTGATAGACTTTGTTATTAAGAATTGTGATTCCTTCTCCAAAAAACTGCTCGGCTAATTCTACTTTTTTATACACTTTTCCAGTTTTATAATCGGTTTTTCTTAAACTTGAAATCCCTTTTTTTCCTGTGGTTCCTTCACCGTTTCCAGTTCCTTCATAAAGTGTGTCGCGGTAAAATTCTAATCCCTGAGTGTAAGCTTCTATGTCGTGCGGATAAGTGTTTACAATAGTATATTTTAATAATTTAGGTGTCACATTCGAAACCAATTCTATTTTCATTGAGGCTTCAGAATTATCTCCATCGAAATAAACGACCGCTTTCAGGTTTTGATTTCCAAATTTTTGGTCTTTTAAATTGAAAACTAATTTGTCAAGACCTTTTTTAGAACCAATTTTTACATCATTGTTAAAGTAAACTACGCTATCCACTTCTTTTGAATTAGCATTTAAAATTCCTAATTCTATCGATTCTTGAGGCTGATATTGTTGTTTTAGTTTCGAATCATCGAAAGTAAATATAGAATTTTCACCTTTTTTTTCACTCCCACAATTAGCCAAAGTGATTCCTAATAAAATGATAAATAGGAAGTTATAATTTTTCATAAATTTTATTTTTGATGATGCAATATACAACGATATTTTATAGGAGCAAAGTCCTTGCAAAAATATAAAAAGAGTGTATATTTGCACCGGCAAGTCCTACACGACCAGCTCCTGCAAAATCCCCCAGGATGGGAACATAGCAAGGGTACGTGGTTGAGCGGTGCGATGTAGGTCGCTTGCCATTTTTTATTTTTCAGCAATCTTTTGCATATTTATCACGCTTTTTGGCGTGATTTTTTTATTTTTGGATGATTCTAATATCCAAAATTGTCACCCTGAGCTTGTCGAAGGGCTAAATCTAAATTCAAAAAATGAATAAAGTAGTTCTAATCACAGGCGGTTCTTCGGGAATAGGGAAATCTATTGGTGAATTTTTGCACCACAAGGGATTTGTGGTTTATGGAACAAGCCGGAATCCAGAACGGGTTTTGAACTCGGTTTTTCCATTAATTGCTTTAGATGTTCGAAATTCAGATTCTATTCAAGTGGCTGTCGCCAAAATTATAGCTACCTCAGGACGACTCGATATTGTTATTAATAACGCTGGTGTTGGAATTACAGGGCCTTTGGAAGAAATTCCGACTTCCGAAATTCGGAATAATTTCGAGACCAATTTCTTTGGACCCATCGAAGTGATGAAAGCGGTTTTGCCACAAATGCGTTCCCAAAAATCAGGACTGATTATCAATATCACTTCCATTGCAGGTTATATGGGTTTGCCGTATAGAAGTGTTTATTCGGCTTCGAAAGGAGCTTTAGAATTAATTACCGAAGCTTTACGAATGGAGGTGAAATCTATGGGAATTCAGATTACAAATGTGGCTCCAGGGGATTTTGCTACTAATATTGCGTCGGGACGTTTTCATGCGCCTTTAATCAAGGATTCGGCTTACGAGATTCCGTACGGAAATACTTTGAAATTGATGGACGAACACGTAGATAGCGGTAGTAATCCGAATGAAATGGCGGAAGCGGTTTATAAAATTATCCAAAATCCAAACCCACGAGTTCATTATAAAGTGGGTGCTTTTATGCAGAAATTCTCGATTGTTTTGAAGCGAATACTTCCTGATAAAGTCTATGAAAAAATGCTGATGAATCATTATAAGTTGTAAATTGGCATCGATTTTTGCGTGAAGGATAGAAGTGAAAAGCCCACAGTAAAGTGGAGCGATAGCGGAACTTTGCGAGGACTTGTAGCGAATAGCCTGACCCTTGGGGCACGCCCAAAATAATTAAATACACAATTAAATAATATAGATATGAAATTTTTTATTGACACAGCAAACTTAGCTCAGATTAAGGAAGCACAAGCATTAGGCGTTTTAGATGGCGTAACGACAAATCCATCCTTGATGGCAAAGGAAGGAATCACAGGAAAAAACAATATTTTGAAACATTATGTTGACATTTGCAACCTTGTAGATGGCGATGTAAGTGCCGAAGTAAACGCTTTGGATTTTGAAGGAATGGTAAGAGAGGGTGAAGAATTGGTTGATTTGCACGAACAAATTGTGGTGAAATTGCCAATGACCAAAGAAGGAGTAATGGCTGCTAAATATTTTTCGGATAAAGGGGTTAGAACAAATGTAACTTTGGTTTTCTCGGCAGGACAAGCTTTATTGGCTGCTAAAGCTGGTGCCACTTATGTTTCGCCTTTTATTGGTCGTTTAGACGATATTTCTACGGATGGATTGGCGCTTATTGAAGAAATACGATTGATTTATGACAATTACGGATATGAAACACAAATTCTTGCCGCTTCGGTTCGTCATACGATGCACATTGTAAACTGTGCCAAAATTGGTGCCGATGTTATCACTGGTCCACTTTCGGCTATTTCAGGGTTATTGAAACATCCATTAACGGATATTGGTTTGGCACAATTTATTACCGATTTTGAAAAAGGAAACAAATAAAACAAAATAAAGATGAGGAAACTTGCATTATCAATAGCATTCTTACTAACAAGCTTAGTTATCAATGCACAAGTCCCAAAAATAATTACAACGGTAAACGACGCCGGAGATGTAGCTAGTTTTGAGTTGGATTGCTCTAAAAAATTCCCGCTTTTGGCAAAGGGCTTGAAATATAATATCACCCGACACGAATTTAAAGGTTCAGAGTTGAAAAACACTTATCATTTAATGTTGGTCATGGATGGTTTTTATACGGCAGCTTTAAATGATAAAATGACTATTTCAGCTGTTTTTAGTGATGGAACAAAAGTTTCTGAAATTGAAACTATTGAAGATGATGGTTATTTTGATGGGGCTTGTACGCTCAAAATGAATAGTCCTCCAGAATTAGCGCTGAGTTTGGATTTGAAGCAAATTATTGTTGCTACTGGAAACAAAGAAGTGATTTACACTGTTTCTGCCCAAAAAAGTGCAGAGTTTAAAAAGAATTTGCAGAATATTGTTAATGCTAAATAAGTATTAGAATTTTAGTTTTTTATAAATTTTACCCACTAGAGATATATTTAGTGGGTTTTTTATTTAGGATTAATTTGAATTTTTACTGAATAAAAAAATATATTTTTAGTTTGATTTAACGACAAAACCAGCAAAATTATAAAGGAGACCAATATGAAAACTGTTTTTGAGATTTGAGCCCTTTGTTTCATAAAAAAGCATTCCAGCATCAATCGAAAAATTTCCGTTTGCAAAGGGATAATTTTCCAATGAATAATTAAAAAACATATAATTAATACCTATATGGCAATATTTTGTAGCACGCATAATTTCAGGACTAGTCGATGAGCCAGAAGTATCACACCATAAAGATCCACCTGCATATAAATTGACCATAGCTGGAATTAAACCTTCTTTTTTATGTTGCTTCTTGGATATATAAATTGGATAATAAGTATAAATAGGAGCTATTGTACTTAATTCAACTATATCTTGTAAATCAAAATATTCTGAAACCTTGGTACCGAATCCCAATCCGCCTAGGCTATAAAAACCGATACTAAAAGGGATAACTGAGGTTTGAACAAAGCCACTATATCGCGTATTGTTATTTTGAAAATCAGATTTTAGGGAAGAACTACCAAATCCAATTTCAAATAATGAAAGTTTTGCCCATAATTTATAATGTAAAGATTTCTGTTGACTACTATCAATTGCAATATCGGAACGAAAATCGATAGTAGTAATTTCGGTTGGAGTGCGGAAAGAATTATCAGCCAAATATAGTTCTGTGCTGATTTCTTTATGTTGAGCAAATGCAATGAAGGAACAAAGAGATAAAGTTAGAATAAGAATTGCTTTCATAATATCTGATTTAAGTTCAATTGAATTGTTTAATAAATATCAGAATTTCAGCGTATTAAAGTTACTAAATTTTTCAATAAGTTTTCATTTTACTACTTATTTTTATTGCAGTAGTAGTGTAAAATGACCCTTCATATTTCGGTTATAAGTTGAAATTTTTACAAAATTGATTTTCCCCTCAAATTTCAATAAATCATTCTCTTTATTATGGATATGAAAATCGTTTAATATGATATTTATCATTTTTATTGCAATAGACAAGTCGTAACTTTGAGAATAATAAAATTATTATAGAATATTCATATGTAAATTTATTGATATGGCAAAAGTAAGAGGAGCTATAGTTGTTGATACTCAAGTATGCAAAGGCTGCGAGGTTTGTATTCCTGTTTGTCAGGAAAATGTGATTGGCATGTCGAATGACGTCAACAGAAAAGGCTACCATTATGCCTATATGAAAAACCCCGAAGCTTGTAATGGTTGTACAAATTGTGGGACTGTTTGTCCAGACAGAGCCATTACAGTTTATAGAGTGAAAGTTACTACATAACCATTTATACCTTTATAAAAATGTCAGAATTAAAATTGATGAAAGGAAACGAAGCATTAGCCGAAGCTGCAATTAGAGCTGGCGTTGATGCGTATTTTGGTTATCCAATTACTCCACAAACAGAAATTATAGAATATTTAATGACCGAACGCCCTGAAAATAGAACAGGAATGGTCGTTTTGCAAGCCGAAAGCGAATTAGCTGCTATTAACATGGTTTATGGTGCTGCAAGTACCGGTAAAAAAGCATTAACATCCTCTTCAAGCCCAGGGATTTCTTTGAAATTAGAAGGAATATCCTATTTGGCAGGTGCCGAATTGCCTGCTGTGATTGTAAATGTAGTTCGTGGTGGTCCCGGTTTAGGAACGATTCAACCTTCGCAAGCAGATTATTTTCAATCTGTAAAAGGAGGAGGACACGGCGATTATAAACTCTATGTTTTAGCTCCGGCATCAGTTCAGGAAATGGCTGATTTTGTGGAAGATGCTTTTGATATTGCCTTTAAATATCGCGCTCCAGTATTGATTCTTTCCGATGGATTAATTGGTCAAATGATGGAAAAAGTAATTCTAAAAGACCAAAAACCAAGGTGGACCGATGCAGAATTAATCGAGAAAAATGGAGATTGGGCAGTAACAGGAAAAAAAGGAAGAGAACGCAATATTATCACTTCTCTCGATTTACAATCCGAAAAAATGGAAGCGAGAGTGCATAGATTGCAAAAGAAATACGCGCAAATGGAAAAAGAAGATTTGCGGTTTGAAAAAATAAATTGCGACGATGCTGATTACCTTTTAGTGGCTTATGGTTCAAGTGCCAGAATTTCTCAAAAGGCAGTTGAATTGGCCAGAGCCAAAGGAATAAAAGTGGGTTTATTAAGACCAATAACATTATTCCCTTTTCCCAAACAAGAACTATTTGAATTAGCCAATCAGATCAAAGGAATTTTAAGTGTAGAACTCAATGCAGGTCAAATGGTGGAAGACGTAAGACTTTCTGTGGAGCATAAAGTACCAGTAGAACACTTTGGAAGAACAGGAGGAATTATTCACACTCCAGAAGAAATAGTTGCAGCTTTAGAACAAAAAATCATCAACAATGGAAGTATTAGACATCATAAAACCAGAGAATCAAGTATTCTGTAAATCACAATTAATGACAGGAAATGCCTTGTCGTATTGTCCGGGTTGTGGTCACGGAACGGCCAATAATTTGATTATGGAAGTCATTGATGAAATGGGTATTTCCGAGGATACCATTGGTGTTGCACCAGTTGGTTGTTCTGTTTTGGCTTATGATTTTATGAATATTGATATGACTCAAGCCGCTCACGGACGTGCTCCTGCAGTGGCAACAGCTATTGTGAGAACTTGGCCTGAAAAATATGTTTTTACCTATCAAGGTGATGGTGATTTAGCCGCAATTGGAACAGCCGAAACAATTCACGCTTGTAATAGAGGCGAAAATATGGTCATCTTTTTTATCAATAATGGTATTTACGGAATGACTGGCGGCCAAATGGCACCAACTACTTTAGAAGGCATGAAATCCTCGACTTCGCCTTACGGAAGAGAAATTGCTTCGATGGGTTCACCCTTAAAAATAACAGAATTAATTGCAAATCTTCCGGGAGTTTATTCGGTAAGCCGTCACGCTCTTCATACTCATAAACACGTTCGAAAAGCCAAAATAGCGATTAAACAAGCATTCGAAAATACCCGATTAAAAAAAGGACTTTCCTTTATCGAAATTCTTTCCAATTGTAATTCGGGTTGGAAAATGACTCCTAATGATGCTAATGATTGGATGGTTGAAAATATGTTTCCTTACTTTCCTCTTGGGGATATAAAAGTGGAGGGTAAATTAAAAGTATAAATCATGACTGAAGAAATAATTATAGCAGGTTTTGGTGGGCAAGGAGTGCTCTCAATGGGAAAAATACTAGCCTATTCTGGAATTATGCAAGATCAGGAAGTGAGTTGGTTGCCTTCGTATGGACCAGAAATGAGAGGCGGAACGGCAAATGTTACCGTAATTTTGAGCGATGAAAGAATCAGTTCGCCCTATTTGAAAATTGTGGATACAGCCATCATTTTAAACCAACAATCGATGGATAAGTTTGAGGAATCTGTAAAACCTGGTGGCATTTTGATTTATGACCCTAACGGAATTACGCATCATCCAACTAGAACCGACATCAAAATTTTCCAGATTGAAGGCACAAAATTAGCCGCCGAAATGGGAAATAAAAAAATCTTCAATATGGTGATTTTAGGAGGTTTTTTAAAAGAAAAACCAGTAATAAAAATAGAAAATGTAATCGAAGGCTTGAAAAAATCCATCTCTGAACGTTATCATCACTTAATTCCTTTAAATCTCGAAGCGATTACAATGGGAATGAATAGCATTGTTCCTTATAAAGTTGAAGAACTTGTTTCTCAAAATTAAATAGTATTAAAAATCATTTTGAATTAGTAACCCATTGATTTTTTAGATAAGACCTTTGAAGTTTTTGTTAGCTTCAAAGGTTTGATATTTAAAAAGGTATGTAGTCAAAAATAGTTATTGATTGTCAAACAAGTACTCAGTTTTTCTTGCCATTTATCATTTCTTCAAAAACTTTCCATTTTGACGCATCTCCATTGATTATATAAGATTTTGAATCTTTTAATAAAATGGTTGCGGCTCCTATTCCAGATCCAATAATAGCACTAACGATCCCAGCCCCAGTAGCTCCCTCACTTGCTGTATATCCAAAAATGTAGGCGTCAGGATCTGCGGTAGCTGCACCTAAAATTGCTCCTGTAGCTAATCCAATTAATGATCCAAGAAGGACATTATTTCCTTCTGACCGTTTCGTTTTAATTAAGCCAATAGTCCTTACATCAATATCGACAGGGCCATTTTTTCCTTTTAGTTGAAGAATGGTGTCATTAACCGAAAGTATTTTCCCTTTATTCATCTTATCTCCCTCTAAATTATATACTCGAATAAATAGAGAATTTTTCGCAGCCTCATTTTGAGCATAAATGGTTGTGCATAATAGCACTGCAATTGCAAATAATAAATTTTTCATAGTTCATTAATTTTTAAGTTATTGAATTCAGATTTTGTTTATTCTATTTGACAGAAATGCCTTTTATGTGGTATAAAAACTTTTTATTCCTCTTAATAGGAGAAGTAAATTTAATTATAATATTCTTCAATAATTTATTTTAAAGTCGATAACTTCTGATTTGTTGTCAATAAGTGGCTAGAATGTAATTTATTAATAGGTATTTAATTGCAAATTCTTTACTTTATTAAATAATGAAATATTAAACACACTTTATTCTTTATTT
>DAORUG010000073.1:0-14801 GCA_035433125.1 Flavobacterium sp. | reverse complement strand
GTGTTGTTAAAAACATTACTTCTTATGGTGTGTTTATTGACCTTGGTGGTGTTGACGGATTGATCCACATTACTGACCTTTCTTGGTCAAGAATCAACCACCCATCTGAAGTTCTTGAATTAGACCAAGTGCTGAATGTGGTTATCCTTGATTTTGATGATGAGAAAACAAGAATCCAATTAGGATTGAAACAATTGAATGCTCACCCTTGGGATGCTTTGGATGCTAATTTAACTATTGGTGACAAAGTAAAAGGTAAAGTAGTAGTTATCGCTGATTACGGTGCATTTATCGAAGTTGCTGAAGGTGTTGAAGGTTTGATCCACGTTTCTGAAATGTCATGGTCAACTCATTTACGTTCTGCTCAAGATTTCGTAAAAGTAGGTGATGTTGTTGAAGCTGTTATCCTTACTTTGGATAGAGATGACCGTAAAATGTCATTGGGTATCAAACAATTGACTCAAGATCCTTGGACTGATATTACTTCTAAATACCCAGTAGGTTCTAAACATACAGGTATCGTTAGAAACTTTACAAACTTTGGAATTTTCGTAGAATTGGAAGAAGGAATCGACGGATTGATTTATATCTCTGACCTTTCTTGGACTAAGAAAATCAAACATCCATCTGAATTTGTAAATGTTGGAGAAAAACTTGACGTAGTTGTATTAGAATTAGATGTTGAAGGACGTAAATTATCTTTAGGTCACAAACAAACTACTGCTAATCCTTGGGATCAATACGAAGATTCATTTGCAGTGGGAACTATCCACTCAGGTGAAATCTCTGAAATTGTTGACAAAGGAGCTACTGTAGAATTCGGAGATGATATCGTTGCTTTCATTCCAACTCGTCACCTTGAAAAAGAAGACGGTAAGAAATTGAAAAAAGGCGAAACTGCTGAATTCAAAGTAATCGAATTCAACAAAGAATTCAAAAGAGTAGTGGCATCTCACACGGCTATTTTCCGTGAAGAAGAAGAAAAAGCAGTGAAAGCGGTTCAAGAAGCAGTATCTTCTAACACCAATGCACCAGCTTCAACTCTTGGAGATAACAATGATATTCTTGCTGGCTTGAAAGCCAAAATGGAAAAAAACGAGAAAAAGAAATAATCTTTTAATCGGTTGAATATAGAAAGTCCCACGCTAAAGCGTGGGATTTTTTTTTGGATTTTAAACCATTAAGATCATTAAGAAAATTAAGATTTAGTCTGCTTAATGAACCTTAATATCTTAATGGTTTGAAAAAACAGGAAGTCTAACAATTAGAAAGCCCTTAAGCGTTTGCTTTTAGAAACCCAAGATCCGATAGGAGTCTGAATACAAAAAAACACAAAAAGTGACTATTTCACTAATTGTGAGATAACCTCTTCTTTTATTAAAATCTAGTTAAATTAGGAATTGGATTCCTAATTTAGCTAGAAATAATAGAATATAAATTTTTAAAAATAAAAATGCCAATCCTAAAATCAGGATTGGCATTTTGCTTTAACTTATATCAAACATTATTATTTTATAATCCAAACTGACGAGTCCGTTTGTCACGCTGTAAAGCGTCCCAGCTCTCGTGCGTTGTGACTCCTACGGAGTGACAAATAGCCTTGTTTTTTTGGACTATTTTATACTTGTTTTGGTATTATTAAATGACCTTCTATGCCTTACATGGTTGAAAAATTACCTCAAACTAGCACCTAATTCGGTTTCTAAATTCTTTTGCAACTTGCTCATAATTTTGTCAATTTGAACATCGGTCAAAGTTTTGGTATTGTCTTGAATGGTGAAACTCACCGCATAGGATTTCTTGCCTTCTGGAAGATTTTGACCTTGGTACACATCAAATAAATTGATGTCTTTCAACAAGGATTTCTCGGTTTGTCTGGCCAAATTGTACACTGCATCAAAAGACACACTGTCGTCTAATAACAAAGACAAATCTCTGCGCACTTCAGGATATTTAGGAATTTCGGTGTATTTGATTTTATTCGAAAGCAATTTTAAAATCAACGCCCAATTGAAATCGGCGAATAAAACTTCTTGCTTAATATCAAAATGTTTCAGGATTGATTTTTTCACCACTCCATATTCTACCAAAATATCAGTACCAAAACCGATAGCAATTCCTTCTGAAAAAACATCGGAAGTCATTGGTAGATTTTGTGTTTTTTTAATTCCCAATCGATCCAAAACGGCATTCACATAACCTTTGAATAAGAAGAAATCGGTTGGTTTTTGTGTATTGGTCCAACTTTCCTGATTGCGGTTTCCGGTGATGAACATCGTTAAATGTTTGTGTTCCTCGTAACCCGATGGAAATTTATGATAGCTTTTTCCGAATTCAAAGAATTTCAAATCTGAATTTCTACGGTTGATATTATACGATAAAGCTTCGAGTCCAGAAAATAACAACGATTGACGCATAGCTGCCAAATCACTACTCAATGGATTCAACATGATTACGTTATGTTCTTCCTTCAACATTTCCGACAATTTAACGTAAGA
Organism: Flavobacterium sp.; assembly: GCA_035433125.1. Lineage (GTDB taxonomy): Bacteria > Bacteroidota > Bacteroidia > Flavobacteriales > Flavobacteriaceae > Flavobacterium. The sequence goes on along the minus strand of DAORUG010000073.1, from coordinate 12,303 downwards.
AGAAGTTGTTAATGAATTGGCCATCATTTCATTGAACCCTTGTGAATTCAATTGATTGGCAATAACATTCTGCACTTTATAATCTTCGGTTCTGGGTGCATTGGAAACGGTAGCATTCAGTTTTTCGGAGAATTTGATGTTGTTGTATCCATACACTCGGAGAATTTCTTCGATAACATCAATTTCTCTTTGTACATCCACTCGATAGGCTGGAATAATTAAACCTAATCCGGCATCAGAAACACTATTGATTTTGATTTCTAAGGAAGCCAAAATATTTTTGATAATTTCCTTTGGCAATTCCTGACCAATAATTTTCTTTACGTTATTGAAATTCAAAACCACAGGAAAATCTTCAATTTTCTTTGGATACACATCTACAATATCGGATGTGATTTCGCCACCAGCCACTTCCTGAATCAACAAGGCAGCGCGTTTCAAAGCATATTCTGTTATCGTTGGGTCAATTCCTCTTTCAAATCTAAAGGAAGCATCTGTATTTAATTGGTGTCTTTTGGCACTTTTTCGAATGCTTATTGGATTAAAATAGGCACTTTCGAGGAAGATAGCTGTCGTAGTTTCAGAAACACCCGAAGTTTTTCCGCCAAAAACTCCAGCAATACACAAAGGACCGCTTTCGTCACAAATCATCAAATCCTCTTCGTGCAAACTTCTTTCTACATCATCCAGCGTTGTAAATTTAGTTCCCGAAGTCAGCGTTTTTACAATTATTTTTCCATTGATTTTTGAAGCGTCAAAAGCATGAAGCGGTTGCCCCAATTCGTGTAAAACGTAATTGGTCACATCGACAACATTATTTTTCGGATTTATTCCAATGGCTTTTAAACGGTTTTGCAACCAGGCTGGTGATGGTTTTATGGTAATTCCGGAAATAGTGACTCCGCAGTATCTTGGAGCCAACAATGGTTTTTCGACACTGACATCAATTTTCAGAATTCTTTTGTCTACTCTAAAATTACTCACCGACGGTGTAATGAATTTGACATTAACGCCAGTTTGTGATAATCCAGCTCTTAAATCACGAGCCGTTCCCATATGACTCATAGCATCGGCACGATTCGGCGTGAGTCCAATTTCGAAAACTTCGTCACTTTCAATCTTGAAAACACTAGCAGCCGATGTTCCGGGTTTTAATGCTTCGTCCAGAATCATAATTCCATCATGACTTTCGCCAAGACCCAATTCGTCTTCGGCACAAATCATTCCGTGGCTTTCCTGTCCGCGGATTTTTCCTTTTTTGATTTGAAAAGAAACGCCTTCTTTGTCATATAATGTGGTTCCGATAGTGGCAACGGGTACTTTTTGACCTGCAGCAACATTGGGTGCTCCACAAACAATTTGAACAGGAATTCCATCGCCTAAATCTACGGTGGTTACTTTTAATCTATCGGCATCAGGATGCTGTACACAAGTAAGAACGTGGCCTACAACAATACCTTCGAGTCCGCCTTTTACCGATTCATATTTATCGACCATTTCTACTTCAAGACCTAAATCGGTCAATAAAGCAGCAATTTCATCGGACTTCCAATCTATTTTGATGAATTGTTTTAACCAGTTGTATGATATTTTCATATGAAGATACTATTTGTTTTTTAGCGGAATATGGTATCGCCATTCTTTATTTCCATTTGTTATTTGGAATCATGGCGATTTCATTTGAGAATTTTAATGAGGTGCAAATATAAGGATTGCAGTTTGGAGTAAGAAACAATTTATTTGGTTTTTTATGATGGAATTGGAACATCCAATTTAGATTGCAAATGTGAATTATGTAATTATAAACTTAAATAATTATTAAATAACAAATAAAATAACGTTAAAAAAACACATAGTAAAATTTTATGCTACTATTTGAATGAATTGTGCTATTCTGTGAATTTATATGAAGCTATTTTTGAAAAAATTAAATTTAAAACAATATGGACAACTTAGTAAAAAGACCTGAATTTAAGGCAACGTATGATAATTATATAGGAGGAAAATTCGTTGCGCCAATTGGTGGACAATATTTTGACGTTGTTACTCCAATTGATGGAAAAGTATTTACAAGGGCTGCGCATTCAACAAAAGTTGACATTGATTTCGCTGTAGATACTGCGTATGAAGCTTTTCAGACTTGGGGCAAAACATCGGTTACGGAACGTAGCCTTTTATTGAACAAAGTGGCACAAGTGATTGAAGATAATCTCGAATACATTGCCACGGTAGAGACCATAGACAACGGGAAAGCAATTCGTGAAACTTTGGCGGCCGATATTCCATTGGCGATAGACCATTTCCGTTATTTTGCGAGTGTCATTCGTGCTGAGGAGAGTTCTATTGCTGAATTGGATTCACAAACTGTTTCGATTGCTTTGAGCGAACCTTTAGGTGTAATTGCACAGATTATTCCTTGGAATTTCCCCATTTTAATGGCCGTTTGGAAACTAGCTCCGGCATTGGCTGCAGGAAATACGGTAGTTTTAAAACCTGCCGAAAGTACTCCCATATCCATTTTGGTTTTGATGGAATTGATAGGCGATATTCTTCCTCCAGGCGTTGTCAATATTGTCAACGGTTTTGGTGCCGAACTTGGAAGAGCTTTGGTTACCAATAAAAAAGTGTCAAAAGCAGCCTTTACCGGTTCGACCCCAACAGGTCGTTTGGTGATGCAATATGCTACTGAAAATATTATTCCCGTCACTTTAGAATTGGGAGGAAAATCACCCAACATTTTCTTGAAATCCGTGGGTGATGCTGACGATGATTTCTTCGACAAAGCTGTTGAAGGCGCTGTATTGTTTGCATTAAATCAAGGTGAAATATGTACTTGTCCTTCGAGATTATTGATTCACGAAGATATTTACGAAAAATTTATTGCCCGAGTAATCGAAAGAACCGCAGCTATCAAATTGGGAAATCCATTGGACAGAACGACTATGATGGGCGCACAAACTTCATTGGTTCAAAAAGAAAAAATTCTTTCTTATATTAAATTAGGTAAAGAAGAAGGTGCCGAATTGTTGATTGGTGGAGAAGAAAATCACTTGGAAGGAAGTCTTTCAGGAGGTTATTACATCAAACCAACACTTTTCAAAGGGAATAATAAAATGCGTATTTTTCAGGAAGAAATCTTCGGACCTGTTTTGGCCGTAACCACTTTTAAGACTACCGAGGAAGCGATTGCTATTGCCAATGATTCTATGTATGGTTTGGGAGCCGGAGTCTGGACCCGTGATGCCCACGAAATTTATCAGGTTCCAAGAGCGATTCAAGCGGGTCGTGTTTGGGTCAATCAATACCATTCTTATCCAGCTGGTGCGCCTTTTGGAGGGTACAAACAATCGGGAATTGGTCGTGAAAACCACAAAATGATGTTGGGACATTATCGTCAAACCAAGAATATGTTGATTTCTTACGATAAAAACAAATTAGGTTTCTTTTAGTAGATTTCAGAATAGTCACTAATTTTAAACCTGGCAGATTGTATGATTTGCCGGGTTTTATTTTAAATTTAAAAAGATGATAAAAAGAATTGAAGCTACAGAAAAAGCAGTAGCATTAATCCATATTTTACAGGAAAAGCATGGTGATTTGATGTTTTACCAAGCTGGAGGTTGTTGTGAAGGAACGCAGCCACAATGTTTCGAAAAAGGAGGATTTTATCAACGATGGGGTGATGTTTATATTGGCACTATCGAAAATACAGAATTTTGGGTCGATAAGGATTTATTCGAATATTGGAAACATGCTCATTTTACTTTGGATGTACTAGATGCTTTCGGGGTAGGAGGATTCTCTTTGGAAACACCTTTAAAAAAAACATTCCGAATTGAATATAGAATTTTCACGCCAGAGGAAGAGCAATCGCTTGAACCATTAAAATTTATAGAGTAACCTAATTGACGTACAACAATTGATATTGTTTCGGGGTAATTCCTTCGTATTTTTTGAACAGTCGAATGAAGTAGTTGGAATCTTCAAATCCAGACAAATAGCAGACTTCGTTGATTTGTATTGTTGGGTTTTTGAGTAATTTTTTGGCACATTTTATTTTTTCATTCAATACAAATTCTATGGGGCTCATGCCTAATTCTCTTCTGAAAAATCGATAAAAGGAGGTCGTGCTCATTCCTGCTTTTTCACTCAAATTTTTCATACTGATGTTTTCTCTTAAATTCAATCGGATGAATTCCACCACATGAGTAATTGGATTTTTCTGGTCCGCAAACAAACCGTCGTCCATTGTTCTTGCGGTTTGAGTTTGTATGATTCGAATTAATAATTCCTGTAAAGTCAAATCGGCCAAAGCATCTTTGGTAATCGATGTACTCATACATTCTTTTATTAATTTGTTGATGGTTGTTGCCAATTCGACATTATTATAAAAAAAATAATTCTGATAATCCAAATGCCAAAACTGGCTATTTCCCTCCTTTGGGTAGCGTTCGTTTAGAAATTGTAAAGTATCACTGATCTTAGTTTGTTCGATGGCCAGAGCCAGACATTGTGTTGGGTTTTGCATGGAAGCTTCGGGGAAATCTATTTTCATTTCCACTTTCGAAGGAATAATAACGGTTTCTCCCGGCAAATACTCGAAGCTTGGATCGTCAAAAAGATGCATCACTTTTTTGCCTCTGAGCATACTGGTTACTACCAAATCATTGAATTTTAATGGGACTAATTTGGAAGTTTCATAGGTTTCAAAAAGGTTGAGTTCGCAATGATTCAAGGAGTAAACGGTCCTGTTTTCCACTAAAGTTTTTAACGATTTCTCGTTAGACAATTGGGGAGGATGTATTAAAGCTCGGTTGGAATTCATCATTTAATTTTCTTAAAAAAACAGAATTTGAAAATTAATGAAAATAATCATAGGAATAACAAATTGCCAAAAGAAAAAAATTATATCAATTCCTCAATGTGTTTTTTGATGTTTTCGGCTATTTTTTTGGTTGGTAAATCATTGTCGTCTGTACCAAACGGATCTTCGATTTCCTCAGCAATTAATTCTAAACTGGCCAATACATAAAAAATAAAAACTACCACTGGAATCACGTAATAGCCCAAAATAAACACATAAGCAAAAGGTAAAGTGAGTACATAAATGAAGATAAATTTCTTGATAAATGCACTGTAAGAGTAGGGAATAGGTGTGTTTTTGATTCGCTCACAAGCACCACAAATATCGGTAAAGGATTGTAGCTCGTTGTTCAAAATAATAAGTTGGTCACCAGTAATTTTTTTCAAAGAATACAAATCATCTACTTTTTGAAATAGTATTTTGGCCACTTGATTGGGTCTGTGTTTGTGGTGATCAATTTCTAAATCGACATCGTCAAATAGTTGTTTTGCCGTATCGCTGTCGTTTAAATGTTTTTGCAAGATGGAGGCATAACCCGGAATCATTTTCCTGAAATACGCTCGATCATTCTCGTCTTTTAAAATAACGGATAATTTAATGGCCAAATTCCGGCTGCTGTTGACCAAACCGCCCCACATTCTTCTACCTTCCCACCAGCGATCATAAGCCGTATTGGTTCGGTAAGCCAATAATAATGAAATCACGAAACCCAACAAACTGTGCATCACGGAAATATTTTTGACGTGGCTGTCTTCCGGTAAATCCCAATATTCGATTTCTAAGTAGCCAATAATTCCGGAATAGGCTCCAATAATAAGCATCATTGGAATTAATTTTTGAAACGTATCTGCTTTACTTGCACTAAAAATAAAGCTAATCCATTCTTTCGGGTTGTAGGAAGTCATCGAGTATGTTTTTGGACAAAAATAAACTAAAAACTCATATTTCCAGCCAATTCTTTCAAAGCAATTTCAGATAATTTGGCCTGAAATTGGGCATTGCTGTAGCGCACTTTGGCATTGATATAGTTCAATTGTGCCGCCCTGAATTCCAAGGTAGTTATGGTTCCAATGCGAAATTTATCAACAGTAATGTTCAGATTTTGTTTCGCAATGGCTTCATTTGTTTCTTCTAATTGTATCAATTCTAAGTTGGTCAAATAGGTTTGAAAAGCCATAGTCAATTCAGAATTCAGTAATAGGCTCTGTTGTTCGATGGCAATTTCAGCATTCTCTATTTGAATTTTGGCTATTTTCTCATTGCGATTTTGGGCGAAACCATCAAAGACGTTCAAAGACGCTCTAAATCCATAACTGAGTCCTCGAGCCGAAGATTCCGATGTAAAACCCAAACTGGATTGACTTTCGAAAAAGTTATAACCCGATGTCAAGTTTAAAGTAGGATAGCGTTCGCCCTTGATTTGTTTCAATTGCAATTCGGACACCCTTTTGTTGATGATTTCGGATTCTAATTGTGGATTTTGTTTTTCGGCTAAAGCCATTAATTCTGCAAGTATTAATTTGTCGTCAACAGTTACTTCGTCCACCACTTTAAAATCAATTTTCGAATCTCTTGCCAGAATTTGGTTCAAGGCTATTTTTCGGTTGGCGTAGGATTCTTTTTGACGCAAAAGGGCTACTTTGTCTGTGTTTAAATCCACTTGGGCATTCAAAACTTCTAATTTGGAAGCTTTCCCGATGTTGAACCGATTTTGTGCCAAAGTCAAACGTTGGGTCGAAATCACGATGGTTGTGTCCAAAGCCGCCAATTGTTGCTGCTGCTGAACCAAATCAAAATAAACCGCATTCACAGCACTGATTTTGAGTATTATAGTGCGTTTTAATTGGGCTTCACCTAATTTTTGCAATTCTTTTAATTGATCCAATTTGGCAAACATTTTGAACCCATCAAAAACTGTCCAATCCAGTCCTACACCATAATTCAAAGAATTGTTTTTGGCATTGTCGAGGGCATTGACCGTTCCGTCTTGTCGGGTTTGTGAACTATTTTGAATGCTGTTGGCATCGACTAAGGTGGCCGTTAACTTGGGTAACATTCCTGCATTTCCGGTGGCTACATTGGTTTTGTCGATATCGAGATTATTGGAAGCCAGTTTTATTTCAAAATTATTTTCCAGCGCTATTTTTAAGGCATTTTCGATAGTCAAAACTTCTTGGGCATTGGTTTGTGGTATGCAAAACAAGAATAAAATTAGACTACGGATTAATATTTTAGTATTCATAATTTTTTGTTTTTACCGCAAATTGCACAAATTGCCACAAATTTTTTCTTGTGAAAATTTTACAATTCCTTGTTTTCAATTTGTGCTAATTTGTGTAATTTGTGGTGTTTTTTTATTTAATATCTTTTTCTTCCGGTGAAATTATTATTGCCTAAGGTCATCAGGAACCAGCTTTTTATTCATCGAAAGAAATTTATTTATTCAATATCTTTTTCATATTCCTTGATATGATCAAATTCTGGATAATGTTTTTTGGCTTTTGACCACATTAAATACAAAGCAGGAATTACAAACAAGGTCAAAACCAAAGAGAAAATAGTCCCGCCAACAATCACAACTCCCATTCCAATTCTGCTCGTTGAAGCCGCTCCAAGTGACATAGCAATAGGCAATGCTCCTAATGAAATAGCCAAACTTGTCATTAATATAGGTCGAAGTCTAGCTTCTGCCGCTTCCAATATGGCTTCGAGTTTTGGTTTTCCCTGTTCCCGTAACTGATTGGCAAATTCCACTATCAAGATTCCGTTTTTGGTAACCAGACCAATTAGCATTACTGTTCCGATTTGGCTAAAAATATTCCAGGTTTGGTCGAACAACCATAACGAAAACAAAGCTCCGGCAACAGCCATTGGCACGGTCAGAATGATGATGAATGGATCGATAAAACTTTCGAATTGTGCTGCCAAAATTAAAAATATCAATAGCAAAGCCAATCCAAAAGCAAAGGAAGTATTCGAACTACTTTCGACAAAATCTCGGGATTCACCTCCTAAATCGGTTGTAAATGTATCGTCTAAAACTTTGGCTTTTATTTCGTTCATGGCTTCAATTCCGTCATTGATACTTTTGCCCGGAGCAAGACCAGCCGATACTGTGGCCGACATATATCTGTTGTTATGATACAATTGTGGTGGATTGCTTTTTTCTTCGATGGCCACTACGTTATCCATTTGGATTAATTCGCCTTTGTTGTTTTTGACAAACATCGAGGTCAAATCCATGGGTTTGGAACGGTCTTTTTGTTCAAATTGTCCAATGATTTGGTATTGTTTTCCATTTCTCATAAAATAGCCAAAACGTTGTCCACTCAAGGAAAGTTGCAGGGTTTGAGCAATGTCAATTACAGATATTCCCAAACTTTCGGCTTTTTCACGATCGATGGTGACATTGATTTCCGGTTTGTTGAATTTCAGGTTGACATCCGTTGTGGAAAAAGTTTCATTTTTAGATGCCTCATCCATAAATATTGGAATTTTTTCACGCAATTTCTCAAAGTTCGGTGCTTGAATAATATATTGAATGGGCAATCCACCACGTCTGTTCACTGAAATCGTGGGTTGTTCCGTCACCGATACTTTGGCTTCCGAATATTGGTTGGTCCATTTGGTCAGTTTTTCGGCGATTTCTTTCTGCGAACGTTGTCTTTCCTCCGGTTCTTTTAAAGAAATTCTGATGAACCCATTGTTGACCGACGAGGCTGAAAATCCTGGGGCTGTAATCACCAAAGCTACTTTTTTCTCAGGAATGGAATCGTCTATCAGTCTCGAAATTTCCTGCATAAATCGCTCCGTATATTCATACGTTGAGCCTTCGGCAGTGTTCATTCTAATGGACAAAGAACTTCTATCATCATAAGGAGCTGTTTCTTTTTTCAATAGATTAAAGAAAACGTAAATCAGTCCAAAGCATACAATCAGAATGGGAAAACTCAACCATTTTTTCTTCATAAAACGTTCTAACGAACTAGCGTACCCTTTGTTTAGTTTTACAAAATAAGGTTCCGTTTGCAAGTAGAATTTTGATTTTTTCTGTTCGCCACTTTTCATCAAATAGGCATTCAACATTGGTGTAAGCGTAAGTGAAACAAAAGCCGAAATTAATACCGCAGCACCAATGACGACGCCAAATTCCCGAAACAATCGGCCCACAAATCCTTCGAGGAAAATCACGGGAAGAAATACCGCTGCCAAGGTTATGGAAATGGATATTACGGCAAAAAAGATTTCATTCGACCCTTTGATAGCAGCTTCGATGGGCGTCATTCCTTCTTCCACTTTTTTGAAAATGTTTTCGGTAACCACAATTCCATCATCGACCACTAAACCAGTTGCGAGCACAATGGCTAATAAAGTCAGTACGTTTATCGAAAAGCCAAATAGCCACATGATAAAGAAAGTGGCAATCAAGGAAACCGGAATGTCAATTAATGGTCTGAACGCTATAGCCCAATCCCTAAAAAACAAGAAGATAATCAAAATTACCAGCAGGATTGAAATTCCCAATGTTTCGGCTACTTCAATCACGGATTTTTTTACAAAAAACGTGGTGTCTAATGCAATATTCAATTTAATATCTTTGGGTAAATCACTTTTCAGCTTTTCAAATTCTTTGTAAAAGGCTTTTGAAATATCCAAATAATTGGCTCCTGGAAGCGGAACAATTGCAACGCCCACTAAGGGTAATCCTGACTGCGTCATTTTGGTTTCCAGATTTTCAGGTCCTAAAACAGCGTACCCAATATCACTAAAACGGACTATTTTTTCTCCATCAGAGCGTATAATGATATTATTGAATTCTTCTGCAGTTGCCAGGTTTCCAACTGTTTTTACAGTAAGTTCCGTATTGGCTCCGGTAATTTTTCCTGATGGTAACTCTACATTTTGTTTGTTCAAAGCATTCCTGACTTCGGATACAGTACAACCGTAAGAAGCTAATTTTACAGGATCAATCCACAAACGCATCGCATATCTTTTTTGCCCCCAAATTTGTACGCCACTCACTCCAGGAATGGTTTCCATTCGTTGGGCTATGATATTTTCGGCAAAATCGCTCAATTCCAATGGGTTTCTGGTGTCGCTTTGTACCGTCATCGAAATAATAGCATCACCATTGGCATCAGCCTTTGAAACTACTGGCGGAGCATCAATATCTTGAGGTAAACTTCGGATGGCTTGAGATACTTTGTCACGAACATCGTTGGCGGCTTCTTCCAAGTTTTTATTCAGGTTGAATTCGATGGTAATATTGCTGCTTCCCTGAGTACTGGAAGAAGTTACATTCCGAATTCCATCAATCGAATTGATGGCTTTTTCGAGCGGTTCCGTGATTTGGGACTCAATAATATCCGAATTGGCTCCTGTATAATTGGTACGAATAGAGACTTGTGCGGGATCAATGGATGGAAATTCCCTGACGCCAAGAAAGGTGTAGCCAATAATTCCAAAGAGCACAATTAATAAATTGATGACAATGGTAAATACGGGTCTTCTTATGCTTGTGGTGGATAAACTCATTTAGGATATACGATTTACGATATTTGATATACGATTTACGATATACGATATATTTAATTATTATTTGGTATTATTGATTCTTGCTGTTTTTATTGATGATACTACAATTGCAACTAATTCATTTGATTCTTTTAGGAGAATTTCAATTTCGGTATTTAAGTTCAATTTTTCCATCATTGTTATTTCAAGTATAATTTCAAGGAAGAAATTACTTTCGTCAGCTTCTTCTTCAACTATTTTCAATTTATTAATAAAATCGGCAGCTGATTTGGCTCTTTGAGAGGATCTATAATTTGCTCCAACTGAACTAGAACATCTAATGAGTTGATTGACATACGCATTATACTCCCTAGTTTTTGGTAATTTACTACAAAGTATCGCACAATCAATAGTAAACTTTTTAGTCCTTTTAAGCATTATTTCTTTCATTTCCAAAATCAAATATCGCATATCATAATTTCACTTTTACGGGACTTTCTTCTTTTAAGGACATAACGCCGCTGGTTAAAACTGTATCTCCCACTTTTAGTCCAGAAAGTACCAAAATGGAAGCGTCTGTTCTCGTAGTGGTTTCGACCATAATTTCTTTTGCTTTTCCGTTATTGGCAATAAATACTTTTTTCCCGTCTTGTACAGGAACAATAGCTTCTGTTGGAATGACAATCGCATCTTTGATAATGTCCAAAGGCATTTCAACATTGGCAAAAGTACCGGGCAATAATTTTCCGTCTTTATTTTCGGCAAGGGCGCGAACTTGTAACGTTCTGGTGGTAATTTCAACTTCAGGCTCGATAGCATATACTTTGGCATCATAACTTTGAGTCGAACCAGTCACGGTAAAACTTAAATTTGAATTCATTTTTATTTGGCTTGCATACTTTTCAGGAACCGAAAACGTAATTTTTAGTTTTCCGATGTTGACTAATTTAGCAACCAAAATTGAAGGTGTGATATATGTTCCGGGCGAAATGGAACGCAATCCAATCTTTCCGGAAAATGGAGCTCTGACGGATGTTTTCGCAATTTGGGCCTGAATGAGTTGGACTTGGGCTTGCGCCAATTTATAATCGGCTCTGGCCACATCATATTCTTCTTGGCTTATGGCTTCTTTTTGGAGTAAAAGTTTAGCCCTTCTTTCGTTTTCCGATGCCAATCCTTCTTTAGTTTTGGCTTGTTGCAATTGGGCTCTCAGTTCCAAATCATTTACTTTGAAAAGTATTTGTCCTTTACTGACATTGCTTCCTTCATTAAAATAAATGTCTTCGACAATTCCTGAAACTTCGGATCGAATGTCCACTTGCTCATTGGCTTCAATAGAACCCGAAAGCGAAAGTGTATTGTCGAAAGTTTGGGCTTTTACAACAATTCCGTTAACGGTCATTGATTTATTTTTTTTGTCTTTGCCTTTAGGTCCCGCATCACCACTTTTGTTTTCGACGATTCGGTAGGTTATAAATGCAATAAACCCTAAAATTAATAGGGTGTAAATTATAGTTTTTAGTTTCATAATTGTTAATAAAGGGAGATTCGGCTTGTTCTATTTTATTTGAAACACAAAATTAGGTTTTACAATTTTGAATAAGGACTGTTTTGTCAATTATTTAACAACTGATTAACAGTGAATTTTAACAGTCAAAAAAGTACGATTCAATAAGACTGAAAAATAATTAAAAGGTTTAATTTAAATTCAAAAAAATCCATTTTCACTTGCCTTTCGTTAGAAAGTTTTTTGTCTTAGCAAAGTAAATCCGTTTTATCAGTGTACTCTTTTATACACTTAACTTACAATAATTCCAGATGTTTTTATTTTTGGTAAAATCAATATAGGTAACTTTCTAAGTGGTGTACTACCGCTGTGCTTGTTGCACAACACAACAAATATATCAAAAAAAACTTGCAAAAAG
>DAORUG010000072.1:0-14887 GCA_035433125.1 Flavobacterium sp. | reverse complement strand
AAAATACCAATCATTAAATAATACCCAAAACGTTCCCACATTTCGGACAAAAACAAATAAGGCAGGGCTTTAGGGTGATTTTTCCACATAACAAATCGCTTTAAAAAACAAACCTACAGGAATCTCTTGTAGGTTTGAAAGGTATAAAAATAATTTTTAAATTTTGTTAACGAATGCCGTGCATCATTTTTTTCAAGAAAGGCGTCAATGCAAACAAAATTATTGCCGCCAGTCCTGTCAGTATTACAAATACCATAAAGAACTCAAATAAATTATGAATTTCAAATCCTGCAAAAAACGGATTATGATCGCTAATCTGATTGGTTTCTAATAATTTCAATTGCTCTGCAGTTGGTGTAACGGTTTTGTCTAAAATTCCTTGTAAATCAATCCCAAGTTCTTTGGCTTTGATGAATTTATCTCCAGTTGCAGGCATAATAGAGCCTAAAGTTCCAGCCAATGCATAACCTGAAGCATTGGACAAAAAGAAAACTCCGTATAATAAAGATGAAAAACGCTTTGGAGATAATTTCCCTACCAATGACAATCCTATTGGCGACAAACACAATTCCGCACAAGTTTGAATTAAATACAAAAGAATCAACCATTTGATTGCCAAAAGCCCATTATTTCCTAAATCTTTAACGTTGTGAGCAATGATAAAATAGCTCAAAGCTATCAATGCCAATCCAAAAGCCTGTTTCATTGGCGAAATAGGTTCTCTGTCTTTGCTTCTTAAATAATCCCAAAGCATACTAAACGGAATAGCAAAAGCAACTACAAATAATCCATTAAAAATTTGAACCATCGATGGTGGCATATTCCAACCAAAGAAGTTTCTATCGGTTTGATTATCGGCAATAAAAGTCAATGAAGAGCCCGCTTGTTCGAATGCTGCCCAAAAGAAAATGATAAAGAAAGCAACAATATAAATTACAAATATTCTGTCTCGTTCAATTTTAGTCAATGAAGTATCGGAAACTATTAAACCTGCTAAAGTCAAACCACTAGAATAAATCAAAGTATAAATTAAGTTTTGATCAAAAACAAAATGAATAATTGCGCCTAAAGCCAAAAACACAATTCCTGCAATTATCAAAGCTGTTTGAGAAAAAACTGCTTTTTGAGATTCGCCTTCTTCAAAATCAGAAGCCTCATTTTTTGATGGTAATCCGCCAAGAGGTCTTCCTTCTGGAGTTACAACATATTTATTTTTCAATACATAAAAAATGGCGGTTCCAATTAACATCGCAATTGAAGCTGCCAAAAATCCCCATTTGAAAGCGTGAATATCTCTAATTCCTTCAGCATCTTTCACATCACCTACAATTGGACAAATCAATTGCCCCAAGAAAGCCCCTAAATTGATTCCCATATAGAAAATGGTAAAGGCAGTATCCAATTTGCTTTTTTCTTGTTTTGGATACAAACTTCCCACCATACTGGAAATATTTGGTTTGAAAAATCCATTACCAAAAATAATAATTCCTAAAGCGGACCACATCAAAGTAGTAGCTAAACTAATATTGGTTCCAAAAACACTAGCGCTGGCAAACAACAAAAATTGTCCAATCGCCATCATCAAACCTCCTAATAAAATACAGTTTCTATTTCCAAAAAAACGGTCAGCGACAAAACCACCTAACATTGGAGTTAAATAACATAATCCGAGAAAACCTCCATAAATCAAAGAAGCATCCTCTTCTTTCATCATTAAGGAATTCACGAGGAATAATGTTAGGATTGCCCGCATTCCATAGAAATTGAAACGTTCCCACATTTCTGTTCCAAATAATACCCAAAGTCCTTTTGGATGTCCTGTTTTTAACGCTGCTTCACTCATATTATTTATTTTGGTTAAGGTTATTGTTATAAATTATTTTTTATAAAATTAGTCATTTTATTGAACAATTGTATTCTTGTTTTTCCGCCGTAGATTCCGTGGTTTTTGTCGGGATAAATTTGCGAATCAAATTGCTTATTGGCTTGAATCAAAGCTTCCATCATTTGCATCGAATTTTGTACATGCACATTATCATCGCCCGATCCGTGAATCAGCAAATATTTTCCTTTCAGTTTTTCTACAAAATTTATGGGCGAATTATTGTCATATCCACTAGGATTTTCTTGTGGAGTCTGCATATATCTTTCAGTATAAACGCTGTCATAAAAACGCCAATTGGTTACCGGAGCCACCGCAATCGCCATTTTGAAAACGTCATTCCCTTTCAAAATACAATTACTCGACATAAAACCACCATACGACCAACCCCAAATTCCAATTCTGGATTTATCTACAAAAGCGTAATTCCCTATTACTTTAGCGGCATCAATTTGGTCTTCGACTTCGTATTTTCCTAATTGTTTGTAGGTGACTTTTTTGAAATCAGCACCTTTATAACCTGTTCCGCGACCGTCAACACAAGCCACAATATACCCTTGTTGGGCGAGCATAGCAAACCAATAATCATCATAAGAACCCCACTCGTTATTCACTTGTTGCGAACCCGGCCCTGAATATTGGTACATAAAAACAGGATATTTTTTGGATGCATCAAAATCTTTTGGCTTCATAATCCAAGCATTTAGCTCATTGCCTTTCTCGGTTTTGAGTACAAAAAATTCTTTTTGTGGCAAATTGTAGGCTTTTAATTTGGATGCCAAAGCCTCGTTGTTTTCTATAACCTGAATTTGTTTTCCTGTTTTAGAATCGTTCAAAGTATAGATTGTTGGCTGAGAAGCAGTCGAAAAGGAATTGATAAAAAATTCAAAATTGGGACTAAAAGTAGCTCCATTTGTTCCTGTATTTTGCGATAATCTTGTTTTGTTTTTTCCGTCTAAATTTATTCTATAGACGTCTCTATTGATGGAACCGTTCTCTGTCGATTGATAAAAAATCGATTTGGTTTTCTCATCAAAACCATAATATCCAGTTACTTCCCAATTGCCTTTGGTCACTTGATTGATTGGTTTTCCGGTTTTGTCGTAATGGTAAATATGATTGAAACCGTCTTTTTCCGAAGTCCAAATAAAACTATTATCTTCCAAGAACGTCACATTATCTTTATCCACAAAATCGACATACGATTTGTCTTTTTCGCTCAAAACAACTTTTGTTGCTGCCGTTGTTCCATCTACAAATAGCAAGTCCAGATTATCCTGATGACGATTTAATATTTTTGCCGATAAAACATTGGCATCATTCGTCCATTCAATTCTTGGAATATAAAAATCATTGTATTGGCTTAAATCTACTTTTTTAGTAGTTTTTGAATCCACAGTGTATAAATGCAAAGAAACCAATGAATTTTTTTCGCCCGCTTTCGGGTATTTGAAAGTTTCAATTTTTGGATACAAGTCTTTCCCAAAAATCGACATTGAAAATTCTGGAACCTGACTTTCGTCAAATCGAATATATCCTAATTTTTTGCTGTCTTTGCTCCAATCGAAGGCTCGCACAAAGGCAAATTCTTCTTCATAAACCCAATCCGTAATACCGTTTATTATGGAATTTTTCTTTCCGTCGGTGGTGATTTGATTGTACGTTTTAGAAGCTATGTCATAAATATAAATATTATTTTCCTTGACATACGCTATCTTTTTCCCGTCAGGTGAAAAAGTAGGCTCTTGCACTTGTTCTAGAATTTTATCCAGTTCCTTGGTTTCAAAATTATACAGAAAATAATCGGCAGTTGTGGAATAACGGTAAATTTGATTGGTGTTATTGGCAATCAAAATCTGTTTTTCGTCGGAACTAAAAGTATAACTATCGATTCCACTTAATAGTTTACTTTGATTTTTTGTCTCGATTAATGTATTTACTTTTTTTAAAGTAGCAAAATCGAATACATCAATTTGCATACTTCCAGAGGCTTCGTCAGAATTTAAAACCGTATATTGATTGGTGTTTTTCATCGATTGCAATTCAACCATTCCTTTAGGTTGAAATTGTCCGGTATAAATGGCTTCGACGGTAATTCTTTGTTGCGCAAAAACAGGAGTTAACAGCAACAAAAACAGTAGGTTAATCTTATTTGAAATCATTAATATATTATTAATTTATAAGCCCCCAATTTTAGTGAAAATTTTACAATTATTTCACGTTTTAACTGTTAAATGTTAAAAAACATACTATTTAATCCTTTATTGCTTGCAAATTGAATCTGAATAAAACCACTAAATCCGTATCTTTGTCCCATATCATCCCATAATCAATTGATAATGAATAACGCTGTTGCCGGATTTTCGAAATTATCTAAAGAAGAAAAAATAAACTGGATTGCTAAAGAATACTTTTCTAGCCCTGAAGATGCCATTTCCATACTTAAAAACTATTGGAATTCGGACGAAAAATTACAGAAATTACACGATGAATTTATTGAAAACACGATAAGTAATTTCTACATTCCGCTTGGTGTGGCACCCAATTTTTTGATTAACGGAAAATACAACAGTATTCCGATGGCGATTGAGGAAAGTTCTGTAGTGGCTGCCGCCTCTAAAGCAGCAAAATTTTGGTCCACTCGTGGCGGATTTAAAGCTACGGTTATCAATACCGAAAAGATTGGACAAGTACACTTTATTTTTAAAGGTGACGCATCGAAACTAGATTTATTCTTTGCCCAAACTAAAACCAAATTCTTCAGCAACACCGAAAGCATTACCAAAAACATGCAAAAACGTGGTGGCGGAATTTTAAATATTGAATTACGAGACAAAACCAATTTGTTGCCCAATTACTATCAATTGCACGCTACTTTTGAAACGAAAGATTCGATGGGTGCCAATTTTATCAATTCTTGTTTAGAGCAATTTGCCAAAACTTTGAAAGAAGAGGCGCAATTATATGATTCGTTTACCGCAGCAGAAAAAGACATCGAAGTGGTGATGAGTATTCTCTCGAATTATGTTCCTAATTGTATTGTTCGTGCCGAAGTTTCTTGCCCTGTTGATGACTTGGTCGAAAAACATATCGAAAATCCAAAAGCATTTGCTGAAAGATTCATTCGAGCAATCCAAATCGCCGAAGTAGAACCTTTTAGAGCTGTAACCCACAACAAAGGAATTATGAACGGAATCGACGCTGTGGTGCTTGCTACGGGCAATGATTTCCGCGCCGTTGAAGCTGGAATTCACGCTTACGCTTCTCGAAACGGAAGCTATTCGAGTTTGTCTCACGCTACAATCGAAAATGGGATTTTTACTTTTTGGTTGGAAGTTCCTTTAGCTTTAGGTACTGTTGGCGGATTGACTTCTTTGCATCCTTTGGTAAAATTATCTTTGGAAATGCTAGAAAATCCCTCGGCTAAGGAATTAATGCAGTTTGTGGCGGTGGCTGGTTTGGCACAAAATTTTGCCGCTTTGCGTTCGCTAACCACAACCGGAATTCAGGATGGTCATATGAAAATGCATTTGAATAATATCCTAAACCAATTTGAAGCCAATGAAGAGGAACGCCTTTTGATTCGGAAACATTTCAAACATCACGTAGTTTCGCACAGTGCTGTTGTAGAATATATTGAAACTTTAAGAAGACCGGTTTAGAAAATGGCCACAGATTAAACGGATACAACGGATTAACACCGATTTTATTTAAAATTAATTAGTCGCTCAAAAAACTTTGCGACTTTGAGCCTTCGTGGCAAAACTTATGAAAAAAGAATTTTACAGCAACGGAAAACTATTAATCACGGGAGAATATCTAGTTCTTGACGGTGCCAAAGCATTGGCTCTGCCTACCAAATTTGGACAAAATCTAATCGTTGAAAAAACCAAAAACCAAGAAATAAAATGGATTAGTTATGATGCAGATGGCAGTATTTGGATTGACTTCCAACTTTCGTTTCAGGACATTTTGAAAAAAAACTCTCTCGGAGAATCTGAGTCTGTAAAAAATACTTTAATCGAAATTTTGCATCAAGGTTATTTGTTAAATCCGGATTTTATTGATAATTCCGAAGGGTATCACATCACCACTCAATTGACTTTTCCCAGAAATTGGGGCTTGGGAACTTCCTCTACTTTGATTAATAATATTGCACAATGGCTGGAGATTGATGCTTTTGTTTTGCTCAACAATAGTTTTGGCGGCAGCGGATATGACATTGCCTGCGCCCAAAACGACAGCCCTATTTTATATCATTTAGATAATGGCAAGCCAATAATAGAAACGGTATCATTTGAACCTCAATTTGCCGAAAATTTACACTTTGTTTATTTGGAGAAAAAGCAAAGCAGCAAAGCGTCTATAGTCTCTTATTATAATAACAAAAACGAAGCATTATCAGATAATATTATCACAAACAACAAAATAACCTCAGCTGTTTTAAAAGCAAAAACGCTTCAAGAATTCGCCATCGCTTTAGAAGAACACGAGGCAGAAATGAGTAATATTCTCGAAATGCAAACCATAAAAGAATCCTTGTTTCCAGATTTTAACGGCATCATAAAAAGTCTTGGCGCTTGGGGTGGAGATTTTGTCTTAGCAATTTCTAAAGAAAACCCGGCGGATTATTTTAACCAAAGAGGTTTTCGAACCATCGTTTCTTATAAAGATATGATTTTGTAAATAAAAAAATCCCGTTTAGTTCAGAACTAAACAGGATTCCATTTTGTATTAAAACTTGAATCTAATAATTGAATTCTTTTCTGTTGTCTTTGATTTCAGCTTTGTCTTTTAATGCAGGCAAAACTCTGTTTAAATCTCCAGCACTTTGCGCTTTCAATTTGGCTACATAAGCTGTATGATCTTTTAAAACAGGTGCTTTTACAGTATTTGTGTTTTTCACAACATAAACTCCCGTATTTCCTTCAATAGGAGCAGAAAGTTTACCGGCTGTTAATGCAAATGCGTTTCCAACAACTTTAGGCTCTTGACCCACACCACCAGTTAAAACTGGATTTTCCATTGTAACATCTGTAGCTTGTTGTACTGCTGAACCTGTAGCTTTTGCAATCGCTTCTAATGAAGTTCCTGTCATTTTAGCTTTGATTAATTCGGCTTTTTTCTTGTTTTTAAGAATTGGCTCCACATAAGAACGAACCAAATCAACTGCCATTAATCCTTCTGGGTTTACTTTTTTAAGTTTTGCAATAACATTCCCTAAATTGGCAACTTCAAATCTTTTGATAGCACCAACTTCAGTTCCATCTTCGAAAGCCCAACTTACAATATTTCTTTGGTTCCCTAATGGTCCGAAAGCTTCGTCTATAGCTTTTACAGTAACTGAAGGTGCCACTGTAAGTTTCATAGCTGCAGCTGTTTTTGCAAAATCTTTTTCGTTAGCATCCATCTCAAAATTGGTTGCTTGCTCAAAAACTTTATTAGAAGTAGCTTCTGAAGCTTCTACTTTTTGAGCTACTGTAGCTAAACGAATTCCATCTTGTTTATCAGTAACTTTGATGATGTGAAAACCGAAAGGGGTTTCTACTAATCCAACTTTTCCAATAGGATTGCTAAAAACAAAATCGTTGAAAGGTTTCACCATTTGGTTTGGACCAAAATAGCCTAAATCACCACCTTGCTGTGCAGATGAATCATCTGATGCTGTAAAAGCTAACATCAAGAAACTATCTGGATTGGCATTTACTTGAGCCAAAATTGATTCTGCTTTGGCTTTTGCTTGTTCTTTTGTTCTTTTTTCTTTTTTATTGGGAACCTGAGTACCTTCGTAGCTAATCAAAATATGACTTGCTTTTGCATTTACTCCTACTTTTCTACCCATTGATTTAGACAGACAATAGTATTTTCCGAACATATAAGGACCGTAGATTTCGCCTGGAGCCAAATTGTATAATTTGTCTGCATCAACCGCTGGCAAATCTTTTTTGGCAACATAAGTAGAATCATAAGGAACATCTGAATTTGCATTTACAAATTCAACAACATTTGTTGCAGATCTGAAACCTGGTAAAGTATCATTTTTTCCAGTTTTTGTATTGTAAACTACGCTTCCGGATAATAATCCGTTGATTTTAGCTTTTATCTCAGCTTCATCTTCTGGAGATGCTTTGTCTTCGATTAAAACATATTCGATTTCACGATTTTCGTCTGCTTTGTATTTTTTTTCATTCTTTTTCATGAAAGCTACAATCTCATCGTCAGTAACTTTAACATCACTATCTTTTATGGTAGAATACAATCCGGCAACATAAGCAAAACTCACTTTGTTAGCTTCCATTTCGTATTTTAATTTCCCTTCGCTTTCGGTAGTATAAGTTCCCGCTTTTATCATTGAAGCATACATTTGATATTTTGCATTCAACTCAGCATCTTTTTCTCTATCATTAATGTATTGAGCGATTTCTGGATTTGTTTTGATAGCTTCTTTGAATTTAGCTTCGTCAAAAAGTCCTGCCGAATTCAAAAACATTGGATTTTTACCAATATTTTGATCTGATTTTAAAACCTCCATTATATGTTTGGCTCCCACTCTCAAACCTAATTTATCAAATTCTGAAGTTAGCAAAGCAATAGATACTTCTTGATCCCAAACTCTATTTGCTGCTGCAGTTGGAGTAACTCCTTGTTGACTTTTTTCGACATTGCTCACTTTAAGTCTAAAATCCTCGAATGGAATGTCTTTTCCGTTAACACTACCTACATCATTTGAACTTTTACCAAAGTTCCCTTTAGTAAAAACATCCCCTGCAATAAATGCAAATAAACAAAATCCAATAACTACTATCAATAATGCGGAACGTTGTCTAATTTTTTGTAAAACTGCCATTTTTATTTTTATTAATTTTTATATTCAGTCTGCGAAAATACAATTATCTAGTTAATAATTATAATAGTCGCGCTATAATTTACAAGAAATTTTGATTTCCCAAAAAAAATCATTCTTTTATTGTCATTTTAACCAATTCGATTTTCTTGTTGGTGGCTTCTTCGATGATAAAATGGTAAATTCCAATGGCAATTGCATCACCTTTTTGAGGAATTTCTTTGGTAGTATCTACTATAAAACCACCTAAAGTTCCGTAAGAATCACTTTCGGGAATATCCAGTTTGTATGTTTGGTTCAAATATTCTACATCTAATCGAGTCGAAAAAAGATAAACGCCGTCTTCGAGTTCTTCTTCGGTTAATTCTTCATCTGAATCGTGTTCGTCTTCAATCTCTCCAAAAAGTTCTTCGACAATATCTTCGATGGTAATAATTCCGGAAGTTCCACCGTATTCATCAAGAACAACGGCTACACTTTTTCTTTTTTTGGTCAGCAAATTCATTGCGTCTTTAATAAAAATAGTTTCCGGGACAAATTCTACGGGAATGAGTATTGATTTGATGTTTTTTGGTTTTTTGAATAAATCAAAGGAATGTACATAACCAACGATGTCGTCGAGTGAGTTATTAAAAATTACTATTTTAGAATATCCCGTTTCAATAAATAATTCTTTCAATTCTGAAACAGAATCGAATAAATCTATAGCAACAAGCTCTGTTCTTGGCGTCATAATATCACGCGCTTTGACTCCTGAAAAATCAAGCGCATTTTGAAACATTTGAATCTCAGAATCCATTTCGTCGTTTTTTTCAACGGTACTCATTTGTTCGGTGATATAATCTCCTAGTTCGGCTTTGCTGAAATACAAAGGAATCTGACTACCTTGGGTTTTGAGGAATTTAATCAAAATAACATCCGAAATCCAAATGATAAACGAAGAAATATAATAAAACAAAAGGTAAAATCCATAAGCCGGAAGTGCAAAAACCTTGATTAATATATTGGCATAAATCTGGAAGAAAACCTTGGACAAAAATTCGGCTGTAGCCAAAATAAGAATCGTCGAGATGATTGTTTGAAGCAAAATATTCCAAAATTCAGAAAAATGAAATCCTAGATTTTCTATCCAAACCATCACTAAATCGCCCATCAAAAATGCATAAATAACCAATCCAATATTCTTACCGATGAGCATTGCAGCGATAAATTTTGAAGGGTTTTCGGTAAGTTTTGAAAGGGTTTTTGAAATGAAATTATCTTGTTTTTTCTCTATTTCAAGGTAGATTTTATTGGAAGAAACAAAAGCAATTTCCATTCCCGAAAAGAAAGCACATAGTATTAAACACCAAACGATAATACTAATTTCCATAATTTAGGGCTTACTATTTCTATCTTCGAACTTTTTGGCAAATCTTCGTCTGAAGAAAAACATAAAAACAGAAAGGACTGTAATTCCTAAAAAAAGATACGCCTGATCTTGTTCTTTATCCCAAATTTCGACAGCTCGGATTGCAAAAATGATTGCGGCTATCAGATAAATGTAGGGGGTGTATTTTAAATATTTCATATCTGTAAATTTTGATTTTTAAGCGGTCATATATGTTATCGCCTTTTTACTTATGGGTGTTTGCTTGCGCAAACTTGTTGTTAATGGCGATTTCATAAAAATAAGAATTTAATTTATTCGTCAGATTCAATTTCCCCAGCAATTTTTTGTGAATTAATCACTTTAAAATCTTTGCTAAAATCGATTCCCTGACCGTTTGAAGTACCTTTTGGGTCTGTAAATTTAAAGCTTTTTTCAGTAAAAAACCATTCGTTTTTTTGGTCAAAATACAATTGGTCTGTTTCAAGAATTTGTCCGTCTTGTGAAGTGATTTTTACATTTCCTTTCAAATCAATAATATTTGTCGATTTATACGAAGTAGCATAATCGGCCAAAATGATAGTTCTTTTGTTGTTTTTGTCATACAAAGTAACATCGATTCCTTTTGGAAAATCAGTAAACGGAAAAGCAACATTGGCATATTCCATCATTTTTGGACTGACCAAAATAGCTGTGATTCGACCTGAATCTGTGTATTTTAAATTTATTTTTTCGGCTTCACCACTTGGCACAAACTCCGAAAAATTACTTTTTTGAACTTCTTTAAAATTACTTTCACATCCGAAAAACAGTGTCACAGCACTAAGCAAGACAGCGAAATGGAAGGAGTGTTTTTTTAGAAAATTCATTTACAGCAGTGATTCAGATTAGAAAATTTAACCCTTGATTTGACTCTTAACGGAATTTACTTTTTACAAACCATTTATCGTTTAGTGAAAATCCTATGTTTAAGATGAAATAGTTTTCCTGAACTAAATTATTTGAAGTGGTTCCTTTTTTTCCGAATTCAAAACCAACGTTCAAATTAGATAAAGAACCTGTAATAGGCAATCCAACTCCTAAAGTCATCCCTACATCATTTATTGCGGTAGAATTGACTACTAATCCTGTTTTTTCATAAACAAAACCGCCTCGATACGTGATTCTTTTCGCATAACTAAAAAACGGATTTGTCGTAGGTGTGTAGAAACCTCCAAAGCCATATCTTTGATATTTAGTGTACGTTACATTATCTAAAGTGTTGTAGGTGTTGTATAATTTACCAACATCCTGAAGCGCCACATCAGCTCCAAAAACCCATTTTTTTGCATCTCCAATACCCAAACCAAAAGACCATTTTTGTGGCAATTCCAAATCGGTTTTGGTCGTAACCTTATCATAAGAATCCACATCTGTATAATCAAAGTCTGAATTAATTGTGACTGTGCTTATCGTTCTGTCGTTGTTAGAAACTAAGGTGCTTTTTGGAGTGTATGTCAAACTGCTAAAAAGTGTTATTTTATCTTTCAATTTGTATTGGTACATCAAACCAAAGTTCAGATTGAGACCAGTCAAATCGGTAACATTTAATTCACGAGATCCTATTGGAACATAAGGAAGGAATTCTACACTATTGGTTTGAATTTTTCCAAAATTATAATAGGCGGTTGCACCAATACTTAGACTTGGCAAGATTCTATATCCTGTACCTAAAAAGACTCTGTTCATTCCGCCCCATCCATTGAAACGTTTGCTGTTTTGAGAACCATCTTCGTAGATGTTTTCTATTTTATATCCCACAGACGAATACGGAACCAAACCAAATCCTGCTCCAAATTTTCCCAGCGGAATTGCTAAAGCTATATAATCTAAAGTGGTTCTTTTAGCGGTTGCATTAGAGGTTCCTGATTTTTGTTTTTTGTAATCACTACTCGCAGCTACTGTGAAATTAGTCCATTTTAAGTTGCCATATCCTGCTGGATTCTGGAAATTTATCCGTGTACTATCAGGAATCATTGAAATTCCTCCCATCGAGCGACTTTCTACATTTCCGTTAAACCTAGATTCTCCAATTCCATAAAATGAATATGGTGATGATGTTCCCTCTTGTGAAAACGTAACTAATGACAACAATAAACAAGAGCTTATTAAAAATTTTTTAATCATTTTTGATTTTATATTGAAATGTTTGATTCAAACTTTCAAGAAGGAAATTTGAATTGGCAAATATGGTATTTTTTAATCGTTTAGCCAAAAAAACTGAGTCTCCACCCGTTAAAATTATTATAAATTTTGAATATTGACCCTTTATTTCGGCTATGTAACCCTCAATTTCAAATACTAACCCATTTACGACTCCTGAATGAATAGATTCTGAGGTAGATTTACCTATAAACCGTTTTGGGTTTTCTAATGTCAGCAAGGGTAACTTTGCTGTAAAATGATGCAAAGATTCATATCTTAATCTCAAGCCTGGCGAGATTGCTCCGCCAAGATAATTGTCGTTTTCGTCGATAAAATCGTAAGTCACACAAGTTCCTGCATCTATCACCAACCTATTTTGATGCGGATATTGAAGTGTTGCACCCGCAGCCAGAACCATTCGGTCGATTCCCAAAGTTTGTGGGGTTTCATAACAATTGACAAAGGGAAACTTATCATTATGGGAAACGAAATGAATATTTACTACATCTTTAAAGCCAATAAATGCTTGTTTTTCGACATCTGAAACCGAAGAAACGACTAAATGAGCTATTTTTTTATACTTTTCTAAAATATTTTGAATACTTTTTTCAAGCGCTGTTTTTAGAAAAACAAAAGATTCCAAAAGGGTATTATCCTCAAAAACAGCGGCTTTAATCCTGGTATTTCCCACATCGACAGCTAGAATCATAATTTAGATTTAACGTTGCGAAGATACGAATAGATTTTTTTTAATAATTGTTTTGTATAAATTAAAAATCATTCTATATTTGCACCCGCATTAGCAAGGTACCTTAGCTCAGATGGTAGAGCAATGGACTGAAAATCCATGTGTCCCTGGTTCGATCCCTGGAGGTACCACGAAACCCACTCAAATGAGTGGGTTTTTTGTTTTTGATTAATACCTTTGACAATCTCTTGTTCATCTAATCAAGTCATTTTTTTGACTCTTTAGGTTTCTCTTTTGAAAAGGTTTATTGCATATTTTTTTGTAGAGTTCAAATAAAAACTAAATTCGTTCGGCTTCGCTGATGAACGGTTGTGGTCAGTAAGCCAATTCAATTGCTTTATCTAATTCGCTATTGGTTAACAAAAATGCAGGCTAAATAAATTTCCAAATATCTTCAATAAGCAAATTGTCAAATGTTTTTATGTGGTCTTTTAAAATATTTTCTGTTCTCATATTCGGTCTAATATCGCAGTAATAAACTCCATCAAGAGGGTTTAGTTTTACTGTGTAACCCTTAAAATGACCAGGGAGAAAAGTTGCATTAATACCATATTCATTTTCTCTTTTGCCCTTTTTTCTTTGAACGTCATTTAGAAAAATTGCAATATGAGGTGTTTCCTTATCAGTCAGTTTATTATAAAGGAATTTGTCTATAAAAATTTTATCAATACGATCTTTGCTTGATGTTTTTATTGAGCCAATTACTTTAATATCACTTTCCTTTTCAATGATAAGATCATGTTGATAGCTCATATTAAATGTCGGTTGATCGTCAACAATAACAGGAATTTTAATTGTACCTGAGTTGCAGTCAATTCCAATTTCACGAATTATTAAGCGAATAAAATGTTCAAACAAATCACCATTTAATTTTCTTGCAGTATTAGATTGCCCTGCTGGTAAGCCATCTAAAGCAGACCCAACAGATTGTTGAATGGTGTAAGTTGCGTTGTTCAAAATATCCCGAACCGCACCATCTTTTTTGTCAATAGTTTTGATGTTACGTAACACTTTCAAAAATTCCTTTGATGCTGTAGTGAAATTATTTGCATCATACATCAAGTTTGAATTGATTGGTCTTGTGATTTGAAAATTACCTTCTTTCTTGTATTGATAAAATCGATAATGATTTTCATTTTGCGAAACGATTGTTGCTTGTAAATTGTCGCTGATATAATTTAGGTATTCATCGCAGAATGTGACATATGCTTTCAAATCAACAAAGTTACTTTTATCTTTCGCTTTGTTTACGAGTTTTTTTAAATTCATCTGATTGAGTTTCTTCTTCGTTGGTTTTCAAAATCGTATTTAATCCATTTCGCAATGCCCCACTCTTCAACAAGTTCAATTCGGTTTGCTGCCCAATCTAAATATTCTGGAGATAGATCGCAAGCCATCCATTTTCTTTGAAGTTGTTCCGAACAAACTGGAGTTGTTCCGCTTCCACAGAACGGGTCAATAATTACATCCCCAATGTTTGTAGTAGCTAAAATTAACTTTCTTAAAAGTTCTTCAGGCTTCTGAGTCGGATGTGGAGTTTTTTCGTGCATTCCATTGCAAGTTGTTGGAACTTCAATAATATCTTGCGGAATATCCAAAACATCTTTGGGTTTTGCTCCAAGTGGATTGGGTTCCCAAATGAGATTTCTATTTTTTCCATTGCCGTATTGACTCGTATCTGCTTGGGGGTGACTTGGATATTTTAAAGTATGTTCTCCATAAGGAATTCTGATTTCGTCAATATTAAAAGTAAAATTTTTTGTCTTTCGGAAATGCAAAATACTTTCGTGACTTCTTCCCCAATCTTTTCCCAGATTTGCTTTATTTTTGTAATGCCAAATAATCCAACGACAGGTTTTA
>DAORUG010000071.1:0-14900 GCA_035433125.1 Flavobacterium sp. | reverse complement strand
ACTGCTTATGAAAAAACAAATCATTATCCTATTTAATCTTCTTATTTACAATTGAATAGTTTTTATTACATTTACCAAACATAAGATTATAACCCCCAGTAATTTAATATCAAATAACCTATATTTTTTTCAATCAATTTAAGTTAAACCAGCTTATATGAATAAAAATAATACCATTTTGATAGTAGAGGACGAAATGATAATTGCTGCTAATATTTCTTTGCAACTCACTCATTTGGGCTATGAAGTAACAGGAATTATTCCAAGAGCGGAAGAAGTATTGCCTAACATCCGACTGCATGTTCCTGATATTCTTTTGTTGGACATCAACCTAAAAGGCGATATCGACGGCATTCAACTGGCGCATTTAATTCAAAAAGAATTCAAAATTCCAATCATTTATTTGACTGCTAATGCAGACGAAGCACATTTTGAAAGAGCCAAAGAGACGAATCCGTACGCTTTTATTTCAAAACCTTTCAAGAAATTAGATTTACAACGCGCCATAGAATTGACCATTATCAGGATTCAGAACGAAACCGAAACCGAGAAAACTATTCCTATCGACAACGAAATCCCTTTTGTACTCAGTGATTGCATCTTTGTGCGCAGTCATAATAAAATGGTTAAAGTCTGTCTAAATGATATTTTATTTATAGAAGCAGAGCGGAATTATTGCAAAATTCATTGCAAAGACAAGGAACATTTGCTGGTGACTACCTTAAAAGATTTAGAAGAGAAATTGACTTCCAATAATTTGCTTCGCATTCACAGGTCGTTTATTGTCAACCTTTCCCATATAGATGAAATTGCTATGAGCCACGTGGTTATCGCTAAAAAAGCGATTCCATTGAGTGCTGAATTAAAAAAACAGTTGTTGCAACGCATTCAAAAAATTTAAACCTTTTTATTGCAAGTCTATGAGAAAAATCTACTTCCTCCTCATCCTTTTTTCACAGATTGTTTTCAGCCAAAACAACAGCCTTGTTGACTTGCAAAAAAAATTAGATGCTGAAAAACGAGCTCCCATCAAACTGGAAATTATAAACGAGATGGTGGCAATAGCTTTTAACGGAGATATTGAACAAGCATTGGCTTATGCCAAAAAAGGAGTGCAGTTTTCGGATAAAATTGGCGATAAAAATTGGCAGCCTAAATTTTATGAAATGGAGGGAAGAATGCACGCCAACTTATTGCAATTGGATTCTGCATCGCTGTATTTTGACAAAGCTATGAAAGGCTATCTTGCCATAACTGACAAAAAAGGTCAAGCCACTACCCTATTCAAAATGGCTTGGGTTTTGAAAAAGAAAGGCGAAAACGAAAAAGCATTACAGAAAAATTTACAAGCCTTAAAATTGATGGAATCTTTAGGTGATAAAGCCGGAATTTGCGATGCACTTACCCGAATTTCCGAAGATTTAACCATTCAAAATCGATTATCGGAGGCATTAAATTATGCTGAAAAAGCTATCGCAATTGCAGATGCCAACAACTTAACTACTGAAAAATTCTATGTCAATTTCAATGCTGGAAATGTTGCTATGGCATTAGGAAATTACAAACAATCGCTTGATTATTATAATGCTGCTGCCAAAATTGTCCAAAAAGAGAATTTAGGAATAGCCACCCAAGCTGATGTCACCAACTCCCAAGGCAATGCACTCAAAAGATTAGGCAGATACAAAGAAGCATTGATAAATTATAAAAAATGTTTGGCTCTAGCCAAAGAAGCCAATTATCCCAATGCCATTGCAGCTAGTTTTGCTAATTTGGGCGAAATTAATATGCTTTTAGGAAATTATAAAGAAGCGTTGGGCTATCAACTAAAAACCGTTCAGTTGCAAGAACAGGAAAAAGATGTGTCCAATTTGGTGGAAAACTACCATCATGTAAGTACAATATACAAAGAACTCGGAGATTATAAATTGGCTTTAGACTACAAACAAAAAGCCTATAATTTGCGTGACAGCATTGCCTCGGTGAAAAGTGATGAAGCGATGTCAAAACTTTTAACACAGTATGAAACCGAAAAGAAGGAAGATACAATTGTCACGCAAGAAAGTAAAATTTCACAACAAAAACTGATTCAGCGATTGAGTTTTGTACTTGTAGCTTTGTTAATCATACTCTTGCTTTTTGGCTTCATTGGTTTGCGCAACCGAAACAAAAGCAATCGTTTATTGGCTATAAAAAATGCGGAAAATGAATTGCTTTTGAAAGAAATTCATCATCGGGTAAAAAATAATTTGGAAGTAGTTTCGAGTTTACTGGCTTTGCAATCGGCACAAATTGATGATCCAAATACCAAAGATGCGATGTCTGATAGTCGTAATCGGGTGAATTCAATTGGCATCGTTCACCAAAAACTGTATCAAGGCAGCAATTTGGGGGCAGTTGAGATGAAAGATTATTTACTCAACCTCAGCGAAAGCATATTAGACAGTTTTGGAGCTGAGAAACAAATCGAATTGAATTTGGCTATGGATAAATTAGATTTAGACATAGACACAGCGGTTCCGTTAGGCTTAATCATTAACGAATTATTGACTAATGCCATAAAATATGCTTTTCCGAAGGAAGAAAAAGGAACCATAACCATCATATTAGAAAAACAAAACACCAACTTGCTTCACCTTGAAGTTGCCGATAATGGCGTTGGGAAATCGGGTATTACTCACGGAACTGGTTTTGGCGGACAACTTGTTTCCCTTCTTACGCAACAACTCAACGGCATTATGACCGAAAAAAGTCAAAATGGAACCACACTTATTTTTGATTTTAAATTAAAAGCAGCATAAAATTGTGTTGCGCTTTTTGAATCGTGAGTTACAAATAAATTCATGTAATTCTATTCTGCTTTTTCTGTCTTCTCAGTTATAATTTCTCTTTTCTATCTTCTTTCCCCGATAAATAAAATTGACCCTTTGGACACAATTATACCCCATTCGTCCTAAGTCACGATTATATCTGTTTGATATGTATTTATTTAGACTAAGAATAAATAATTATTCTGCTAACTTTAAACAGTAAAACTATGAACAACAATTTCCATTTTAAGATGAAGAATATTTTTCTTCTCTTATTGTTTATCCCTTTAATTGGTATAAGCCAAGTCAAAAATGTGATTTCGACCAATCGAGTATTCCCTAAAGTTGACAAAGTACTCGAATTTGAAAAAGCTCTAGCAACTCATGCACAAAAGTATCACACAGGTGATGTGAAATGGCGTGTATTCCAAATTCAATCAGGACCGGATGCTGGAGGGTATCATATCGTAGAAGGTCCCAAAAGTTGGGAATCTGAAGACACCCGAGGCGATATCAATGTAGCGCATAACAATGATTGGCATAAAAGTGTAATGATCTATTTAACCGATAGAAATTCAAGTGGTTATTCTGTTTACATCGATTCATTGAGCACAGTTGCTGTGGGTGATTTTTCTGATAAGGTTCAAGTTACCCATTTGTTTCCTAAACCAGGTTGTGGTGGAAAATTATCCACAATGATTAAAAATTTAAGGAAGGCTTGGGCTGCTGATGGTGTATCTATTGCTGTTTATGAATCCAATGGTTCTGGTGCACCACAATTTGCATTAGCCAGAAGATACAAACAAGGATTGAAAGAAAAAACAGAAGGATACAGAAAACCATTTGTTGAAACTTACGAAAAAATACATGGTAAAGGTTCTTGGTCAATTTTCAATGATAATGTCAGAGAATATTTAAATGAACAATGGAGTGAATTAATATTTCTACGAGCCGATTTGAGTTCTAAATAAAAACAATTAAAAAACAAATCATGAAAAATATAAAAAACACAATGCTGACAGCAATAGTAATGCTAACTGCAACTCTTACAATGAATGCGCAAAATCAGAGGTTTTCTATTCATGCTGATTTTGTAAAACCATCCATGGAATCAGAATATGTTGAAATTACCAAAGCTTTTGTGGCTGAATGCAAAAAACACAATTTGCAAAACTCGGATTGGACACAATTACGAATGGATAATGGTACTTATATTTCTTTCGAAGCTATTCCAAATATGGCTGCATTAGATGTAGATACTTTTGCCCCTTTAGTAGAAAAAATGGGGAAAGATAAATTTAACGCTCTTTTTGATCGCTATGCTAAATGTTATGACAGACACGGCAGTTATATTATTACTCGAATCGAAAATCTTACTTACATGCCAGAGGGAGCAATGGCTGCACAGGAAGGTCAGAACTATAGAAAATACCATTATTTATATGTTACCCCTTCGACTGCTAAAATGGTTGCAGAAAAAATGAAAGCCATAAAAGAGCTGTATGCTAAAAAAGGTTCCAAAGAATATTACCGTG
Organism: Flavobacterium sp.; assembly: GCA_035433125.1. Taxonomy (GTDB): domain Bacteria; phylum Bacteroidota; class Bacteroidia; order Flavobacteriales; family Flavobacteriaceae; genus Flavobacterium. The sequence continues at coordinate 10,555 of DAORUG010000071.1, read as the reverse complement.
TCTATCATAGCGGATTTGGAACTTTGGGTGAATATTTTCTTGTTGTAATTTCAGCAAAAGATGAAATATCGTATGCAAAACAATCTGATGAAAATGAAGCACTCATAGGAGAGGAAGGCAAAAAACTTTTAGATGATTTATTCAAAAATATTTCTCGATACGATCCTGTAACTGGCTACATCCGTCCAGAATTGAGTTATACCGCTAAAAAATAAAATAGCAACTAAAAATTACAATTATGAAAAACCTATTTATACTAGGACTTGCAATAGTGTTATTCACTTCGTGCAATCAAAAACAACGGTACACCCAACAATCGGCTGAAATCGATACTTATAAAAAAGTGATGGAGGATTATAAAACACAAAATTGGGAAGATTATCCACTTCATTATGCAGATACTGCCAAAATTGCAAATAATGTTGTAAAAGAAAAAGCTCAATCGGTAACAGAAGCTATTGAAAAAGCTAAAGGTGATGCCAAATTATTTGACTGGAAAGTGGAAGATATCGATTATGAAATGGTGGTTACAGACAAAGGTGAAACTTGGGTAAACTATTGGGGCATTTGGAGTGGAACAATGAAATCTACAGGAAAAACATACGTAATACCTTTTCATAATACAGCTCAATTTATAGATGGAAAAATTGTTCGAGAAGACGGTTATTGGGATAATTCTGAAATTGTTACCGATATGTTAAAAACCCCTGAAACCACAAAAAAATAACATCTGCATTTAATTAATAACAACTAAAAAAATTAAAACCATGAAAAAATTAACATTGGTAGTATTACTGTTCACTATGAGCATTAGCTACGCACAAAAAAAATCAAATGGAACTGTTTACATCAATCATCCCGCAATTGATGTGGTTGATGCCTATACCAAAACGGTGAATAGTGGTGACTTAGATAAATTAGATGCTTTTTTTGCAGACGATTTCAAAGCATACAATTCCACTACAGACAATCAATATAGCAAAGGTACAGATAAAACAGCTTTTGTAAAACGAATAAAATCGTGGCGAGAAAACATCGATTATTTCGCAATTACACCTGCAAACGGAGCCTATCCAGATGCTATTGAATACAAAGACGATGCTCAAAAAGATGTGGTTTGGGTACAATGCTGGGACGAAGTCAAAGGGGTTCATAAAAAAACAGGCGTAAAAATAAACATGAATTTGCACCGATTATTTGTTATCAATAAAGCCAATAAAATTAAAACGATCTTCATCTATGACAATCCTCAAGTCTTTGACGAAATAGATGACAGCTTCACCGAAAGAACCAATGGAACCATTTACAACCATCACCAAAACATCAATAATGTAAAAAATATGTTGTTTGCTTTTGAAAACAAGGATTTAAATAAAAGCTACAGCTATTTTGCCGATAAGGCCATGTTTTCAGACGTCAACAGTATGGATAATAAATCTATTTCATTAGACGAACAAAAAGCAATTGACAAAAAAGTTATGGATGCGTTTGATATCGTTGGATTGGAAGTCGTTGGTTATCCAGATTATATGCATTATGAATTAGGCGATTCGGGTGTGGTTTATTCTTGGTGGACATGGCATTTGATTCGCAAATCAGACAAAAAAGAAATTTCGTTACCGATGCACTACCAACACAATGTTGATAAGGAAGGAAAAATAACCCGAGAAATGGCTTATTACAATGCTGCATTGTTGAAATAAACAAAACCGAATCAATTTAAATAAGCGTATGCAATTATTAATTCAAAACCTCACGGGTCAAAAAACCTGTGAGGTTTATTTAAACCGAATTAAAAATGAAAAAAGTAGGCATTATAGGTGGTTCTGGTTTCATAGGAAGCTATATCACCAAAGCATTTTTAAATAACGGGTTTCTTGTAAAAGTTTCGGCGACGGATATAAAAAGAGAAGATAAATACCAACATTTGGTGACCTTAGACCATTCGGATCATTTGCACATCAGCGAATTGGATGTAATGAACAAATCGGCATTACAAGATTTCGTTTTCGATTGCGATATTATTATTCATGGCGGAACTCCTTTTATTTTAGACTTTCAAGACGCAAAAAAACAACTGTTTGACCCAACTATAAAAGGCACCGAAAACTTTTTGGAAGTAATCAGTAAAACTCCTGGAATCGAAAAAGTAGTTTTTATTGCTTCGGTTGCTGCTTGGAATACCAACTTCCCATTGCCAGCAGGAACTAAAAGTTTTACAGATACTTTTGATGAAAACGATACCCGATTCACTAGCACCGAAAGTCATCCGTATGCACAAGCTAAATTTATGGCTAACCAAGTCGTAGAAAAATTCATCAAAGAAAATCCCAATTTATCATTCGAAATCAGCACTGTTTCACCGGTAATGGTGTTAGGAAAATCAATGTCTAACAGAGAAGATTCAACATCATCCGCCATCCAATATTTAATCAAAAAGAAAATTGCCCCTGACGATTTCTTTCAAGCACTTTATGATAACGATGTTCCTTTTGCTATTGTAGATGTGGAAGATGTTGCCAATGCTACTTTTAAAGCTGCAACCACCCTTGGATTACACGGCAAGGATTATTTATTGTCCAGCGAAACCTATAAAGTTTCAGATATAAGTGCCATGCTCAATCATCAAGAACCCAAAGAAAAGGCAAGTATTATTTATAAAAACGATTTGGCCAAAAAAGATTTAGGAATACAATTCAGACCAGCAAAAGAAACTTTAAATAATTATTCAAATTAAAACATATCAAAATGGAAAGAAGATCATTTATCAAAAGCACTTCCTTATTTGCAATTGCAATAAGCACAACAGGTTTTATTCGTTTTGACGGCACTCATTATATTGGTGATTGTGAAACAACCAGCGATATTATAGGTCCATTTTATAGACCAGACAGTCCAATAAGGAACAACTTGACAATTATTGGAGATTTAGGTGAAGCCATTGAGTTAAGTGGAAAGATTTATCATAAAGATTGTAGCACACCCTATAAAAAAGCCAAGATAGAATTATGGCATTGCGACGCAAAAGGACTTTATGACAATTCATCTGATCAATATCGCTATCGCGGGACTTCATTCTCTGATGAAAATGGCAATTATTCTTTTAAAACTATTTTACCTGTTCCATACGATATTGGTGACGGAAATTTTCGTCCAGCACATTTTCACCTGATGATTTCAGCAGGAGGTTATCAATCTTTAGTGACTCAACTTTATTTTACAGGAGATGTCAATATCCCCAATGATGAATACTCTTCATCGCCAACGGCTAAGAAAAGAATATTAAATATTGAAAACTTAAAAAACGGAACCAAAAAAGTTGTTTTTAATATTGGTATGTCCGAAAATTTATTAGCAGAATCCTCAGCTATAGATAAATTAGTTGGTACTTATATAGATGAAAAAGATTCAAAAAATAAAAATGAATTTTTCAAAAAAGACAATACACTTTGGATGAAAAACAAATTATTTGGAAAAAATTTAGATTATATCGGCAATAATACTTTTACACAATCTGGTATTAATCCAAAATTGGAACTAACTTTTCATTTTGAACTATTGTCTTCAGGCTCATCAAAACTAACTATTTCATTTGTAAATAAGGAAGGGAAAAAGGAAACTAAGGTTTTGCTAAGGGAAAAGATATAAACACTTTTAATAATAATCAGACAAAAACGATTTAGGAATCCAATTCAGACCCGTAAAACAAACTTTGAATAATTATTCAAATTAAAATTATACCAATGCATTCAACCAAAGACATTCCAATAAAAACCAACAGCAGTTTACCATCACTTTCAGAAAATACTTTTTTCAGATATTTCAGTTTTGTTGCGCTGTATTTTGCACAAGGAGTTCCAGAGGGAATGCTTCTTTTCGGAATTCCGGCTTGGATGGCGATGAATGGTAAAACACCGGGAGAAATTGCCAGTTTTGCAATTGCTTGTGGAATTCCGTGGAGTTTTAAATTTATAGTTGCACCACTGATGGATCGCTATACATTTTTGCCAATGGGACGCAAAAGGCCTTGGATCATTTTTGGACAATTAGGATTAATGGCAAGTTGTATTGCCATGGCTTTTGTTCCTGATCCATTAAACAACTTAAATCAATTTATGTTTGCAGGCTTTGTGGTTTCGTTCTTTGGTGCTTTTCAGGATGTTGCTACCGATGGAATGGCGGTTGATATTGTTCCAACCGACGAACAAGCTCGTGCCAATGGTTTAATGTGGGGTTCAAAGATTATAGGTGTTTCTACTTCATTAGCTTTAGGCAGTTGGATATTAAATGAATATAATTACACAACGGCCATACTGATGCTATCGGTTATGATTGGGGTTATTGTAATTGTGCCAATATGTTTAAGAGAACGTGAATGCGAAAAGATTTTGCCTTGGACATCAGGCACAGCATCCCCAGAAACTAAAAAAACGCAATTAAATAGTTGGTCCACTATTTTTAAATCCCTTTACAGTGTTTTTAGTTTACGCAACTCAGTGATACTAACTCTAATGTTGTTTATAGCTCAAGGTTCTTACAATTACATTGGCACCTTACTCCCCATTTTTACAGTAAAAGAACTTGGCTGGACCAATGTTGTCTATTCGCAATATTATGCCACTGCAAAATTAATTGGCGGTATTGGCGGTATGTTTATTGGTGGTTATTTGATTGATCGCTTTGGAAAAAAACCCATGATGAATATTTATTTTTTCCTGATGATACTTTTAACTTCTGCATTGGCTTTTTTAAAAACGTATTGGATAAGCACCAATTTTATTTATGGATTCATGTTGTTGTATAATGTGGTTTACACTTTTGCATGTATTGGAATTTTTGCTATGGCCATGCAATGTTGCTGGAAAAAAGTTTCGGCAAGTCAGTTTACGCTTTATATGACATTATCCAATCTTGGACGTATTGTTTTTGCTGCCTTAATAGGTCCAATCAAAGGAAACTTCAGTTGGGAAATTACCATTTTCTCCTTTGCGATTATGATTGCAATGGCTTGGTTTCTTCTGCAATTTTTAAATATTAATAAGCAAGTAGAACGAATTGTAGCATTAGAAAATGAAGATGTCCAAAAACAAGGAATGTTGGTGACTTTAACTGAACCTTAAATAGTGATACTAATTAAAATTTAAACCAAAAATGGAAGAATCTATTACTAAAGTTAATCGTGCAAAAAAAATCCGATTTGAAAAATCTGGATATTATTTTATAGGCTTAGTAGCTATTATGTTCTTAGGTTTTTGGCCTACTTACTTTTCCAAATATTTTGATGGAACAGCCAACTTCAATTTATATTTTCATTTCCATTTTATGATGGCTTCACTTTGGATAGGCTTATTGATTGTACAACCTTTACTTATTAAAAGAAAGAAACTGGCTGTTCACAAGCAAATTGGTAAGCTGAGTTTTATCATCTTACCCTTGTTTATCATTTCGGTCATACTATTGAAACATCATCAAATTGGTGGAAAAGTTATCGAAGGATTGGGGGCTAGCTTGTGGTTGCAATTGAAAGATATCGTTATAATTAGCTTGATGTACACTATTGCAATAGTGAATAAACATAATATCCAAATTCACGCTCGTGCAATGATTGCGACAGGTATTGTATTTATAGAGCCCACATTAGGACGTTTTATTATTATAACAGTTTTAGAGTCAAATTTTATACTTGGGCTTGGAATAACAGTAGCTATAATGTACACTCTCATTATTTCGCTAATTATCATCGAACGTAAACAAACCAGCGGAAGATGGGTTTTCCCGCTTTTATTATTGTTATTTATGGTATTTCATTATCTAATTTTCAATCAGGTGAGCTTTCCTTTTTGGGATGCCTTTGCAGAATGGTTTGTGAAATTAGCTATAACTTAAACTTCTCATTCTCCAACAGAATATAACTTAAAAACAAAAATCATGATTAAAGTAACCGTACTCTATGGACAATCAACAGATAGTGCAGCATTTGAAGATTATTATGCCAATAATCATATACCGATAGCTGCAAAAATGACAGGACATGAAAGATTAGAACTTACCAAATTTTTGAATGCCGCAGATGGTGAAAAACCAGCTTACTATCGGATGGCTGAATTCTGGTATGCTAATATAGAAACCATGCAACAAGCAATGGGCTCTACAGAAGGACTAGCTACTGCTGGTGATCTTGCCAATTTTGCTACTGGAGGTGTAACCTTATTGGTAGGAGAAGTTGAGTGATAATTCAACCCATACTAATTAAATATCAAAATCTGAAACGATGAAAACAACAAGCTTCTTACTCCTTGCTTTTGCATTATTTGGAAAAGTAAATGCTCAAAATATCAACTTTACTTTTAATCATATCGCATTATCCGTAAAAAACCTTGATGAATCAGTTGCTTTTTATAAAGATATATTACAACTCCAGGAAATTACCAATAAAACCAAAATGGAAGGCATTCGTTGGTTTTCTTTTGGAGAAGGAAAAGAATTACACCTTATTTCGTTCCTTAAAGAACCTGTGATCATCAATAAAGCGGTTCATATTGCCTTGACAACTTCGAGTTTTGATGCTTTTGTAAAAACATTGGAAACTAAGAAAATCCCCTATTCTGACTGGCCTGGAATTCCTAATAAAGTAAATATGAGAGCTGACGGAATCAAACAAATTTTCTTTCAAGACCCAAACGGTTATTGGATTGAAGTAAATAGCGTAGGAAATCGCCACTAACAACGAGTTTGTTGCAAACAAACACCAATAAGTAAAAGGCGATAACATATATGACCGCTGAAAAATAAAAATTACATATATGAAATAAATAATTTCAAAATCAGAAAAGCCGAAAACTGAATTAAAAAAGTAGGCACATTTAAATTGAATCAAGATGAAAATTACATTTACAATGATTGCCATACTGGCAATGTTAACTTTCACTTCTTGTAAAAAAGAAAGTGACAAAGATGCTACAAATGAAGCTACTGTTTCAGATACTTTAGCTACAGTAGCAGACGAGCCTCCTGTATTTGAACCCTTCAAAGTAATGGCAGTAACCCATGTCGTAAAAGATTTTGATAAATGGAAAAAAGGATTTGACGAAGATGAAATGAATCGATCTGCTAACGGTTTAACTCTTCGAGCGTTGGCAAGGGGAATCGATAATCCTAACAATGTATTTATATTTTTGAATGTGTCCGACTTGCAAAAAGCCAAAGATTTTGGCGCTAGTCCAAAGCTAAAAGATGTGATGCAAAAATTGGGTGTAATGGGCAAACCCGAAATTATTTATGTAGATGTAGTGCGTTTTGAAGAATCGCCAACAGAATACAAGGACCGAATAAGAATTAGCCATAAGGTAAAAGATTTTGATACTTGGCTCAAAGCGTATGATGCAGAAGGTACAGAAACCAGATCTTCAAACGGTCTAATTGACAGAGCCATTGCAAGAAATATTGAGGATCCCAATATCATTTACGTCACTTTTGCAGTAAGCGATATGGCTAAAGCTAAAGCAAGATTAAAAGATCCCGCACTCAAAATAATCATGACCGATGCTGGAGTAATAAGTGAGCCCGTTTTCGAATTTTATAAGAGTGTAGAGTAAAAACCTACCTTTATTAAATTTTCCTTCTTAAAATACTAATTTTGAGAAGGAAAATTTTTATCTTTTCGGACCAATTCAATACCAAGAACCAAACTAATTGATTAAAAATATGAACACAATCCAACAACGAATTCAATCTATCGATATCCTACGAGGTATTGTGATGGTAATCATGGCGCTTGACCATGTTAGAGACTATTTTCACATTTATGCTTGGACTGACGATCCGTTGAATCTGGAAACTACAACTCCAGCACTTTACTTTACAAGATATATTACCCATTTTTGTGCTCCAACGTTTGTTTTTCTATCTGGAGTTTCTATTTATTTACAAAGTTTGCGAAAATCAAAACCAGAATTGAGTGCTTTTTTAATAAAACGCGGCTTGTGGTTAATTTTTGTTGAATTGGTGATTGTCTCTTTTGCTTGGTCATTCAATCCTGCCTTTGAGCGCTTTCCGCTTGCGGTGATATGGGCAATTGGTGTGTCTATGTTTATTCTTGGTTTTCTCATCAGATTACCCTATAAAGTCATTTTAGGGTTGGGATTACTAATCGTTTTTGGGCACAATTTATTAGATTTTCCCGAAGCTACAATTGGTTTTAATGGCGGTTTTTGGTTGGATTTATTACACAGTAGTAAATGGACTTCATATCAAATCATCGGGAATAGTAAATTAATTATTGCATATCCTTTTCTGCCATGGCTTGGCTTGATGATGGTTGGATATTGTGCTGGGAAACTTTTTTCACCTCAATTTGATACTGCTCAAAGGAAAAAATTGTTAACCCAAATGGGAATTGGATTATTAGCTTTATTTTTCATTTTGCGTGGCATCAACGTTTATGGAGATCCTGTAGCCTGGTCACCACAACGAAGCGATTTGAACACTTTTTTTTCATTCATGAATATCCATAAATATCCACCATCGTTGTTGTATATGTGTGTTACCATTGGTTTTGCCCTACTACTTTTGCCCTTTTTAGAAAAATTACAAAATAGGTTTACCAAAATAATGGTCGTTTTCGGTCGAACAGCTTTCTTTTATTATATTTTGCATTTATATTTGATACATGTTTTAGCTATGATTAGTTTTTATATTCACGGACATACTTTAGAAAAAATAGCTGAAACAGATAGTGTATTTAAATGGAAATTTGTTGTTCCAGGCGAAGGTTTTGATTTGATTGGTGTTTATGCTGTTTGGATTTTTGTAATTGTTTGCTTGTATCCAGTTTGCAAATGGTACGACAATTATAAAACCAATCACAAAGAAAAATGGTGGCTTAGTTATTTGTAAATTTAAAACCTAAAACCCTTTCAAATCTTTGAACTCTGAAAGGGTTTATAAAACATAAAAACGTCAAGAATTGAAAAAAGAAAACCTATGAATATTAATTCTACTATTGAAATTCGTGAAGCCAAATTTCCTAATGATATTGATTATATCAAAGGATTATGGACAGATTATCTAACTTGGGGAAACGACAAAATGCAATTACTTTATGGCGTTCATCCACATAATCCAACCGAGGCCGTTAAAGAAGATATTAAAAACATAGACAAATTTCTACCACCGAATGGGCGTTTAGTACTAGCTTTCATTGATAATAAAGCTTGTGGGATTGGTTGTCTAAAAAGCATTAATAACGAAATTGGTGAAATCAAACGAATGTATGTTGATCCCACTTTCAGAAAGATTGGAGCTGGACGAGCCATTCTTCAAGGATTACTAAATGCTGCAAAAGAAACAGGTTACCAAAAAGTGCGACTAGATAGTCCAATATTTATGGAAGCTGCTCATTCCCTTTACCGAAGTTTTGGGTTTAGAGAAATTCCAGTGTATGATGAGGTTGAAATCCCAGAGGAATTCAGACAGTATTTGTTGTTTATGGAAATAGATTTAGTATAGGTTTTTGTAAATAATTAGACAAACAAAAATGGTGGTTGAGTTATTTGTAAAATAAAAACTAAACAAGTACATTTATCCAATAGTAACCCTACATGAAAAAAAGAAAATTCCCTTCCGCTCAAACTATTTTATTGGTAATTGCCGCATTTGTAGCACTACTCACTTGGATTATTCCTTCAGGAAAATACGATAGTTTACTTTATAATAAATCAGACAACACTTTTATCATTGAAAGCAAGGGAAATAAGACCTCTATTCCTGCCAATCAAAAATCATTAGACCAACTGAATATTAAAATACCTCTCGAAAATTTCACGAATGGAGCGATTTATAAACCCATAAGTATTCCGAATACCTATGAAAATGTGGAAGCTAATCCGCAAGGTTTTTTGGAGTTTGTAAAATCACCCATCAAAGGAATAATCGAAGCTTCGGATGTTATTTTTCTAGTGCTATTTATTGGTGGATTAATCGGGATTATGAATCTTACCGGAGCTTTTGACGCTGGAATTGTATGGATGTCAGATGTTTTGAAAGGAAGGGAATATATTTTGATAATTCTAACCACAACATTAGTCGCATTAGGCGGCACTACTTTTGGTTTCGCCGAAGAGACATTGGCTTTTATACCGATTTTAATCCCTGTTTTTATTGCAGCCAAGTATGATGCAATGGTTGGAATTGCTTGTGTTTTCTTGGGTTCGTCTGTTGGTTCTATGTGTTCTACAACTAATCCATTTGCTGTTATCATCGCTTCGGACTCTGCTGGAATAAATTGGACAACGGGTCTTTACGGAAGAGTGATAATGTTTTGCATATGCAACACCATTTCTATTCTTTATATTCTGCGTTATGCGAAAAAAGTTAAAAATGATGCTACAAAATCCATCATTTTTGATCAAAAAACAGAGATGGAAAAATTATTTGGTGGCAAGAAAGACAACACTCTTTTAGAATTGACTTCAAGACTTAAAATCATAATTTTCATTTTCACGGCGAGTTTTATCATCATGGTTATAGGCGTTTCTATGTTGGATTGGTGGTTTAC
>DAORUG010000070.1:0-14965 GCA_035433125.1 Flavobacterium sp. | reverse complement strand
AATAAATAATCAGTCCACTTGGAATAATTATAAAGCTCAACATGACTAAAGTAAGTACAATAACTGCTAAAATCTTTCTGCCTCTAAAAATTTTTTCAAAAAACACGTGCACCGGATAAATGGCAATGGCAATAACTACAGCCCAAACCAAGATGAGTACAAAAGGTTTTAAGATATCAAAACACCACATCAACAGCACCGCTAAAACCCCAAGTCTGATGATGGTATCAACAATTTTTTCGAAGCTAAAAGCCGAAGAATTCATTTTTGACGATTCCATTTGATACAATTATTTAAATTAATAATATGTAAATATAAAAAATGTACAGTGAAAAATTGTACTCAAACTTCTATATTTGTTCCATAAATTGACTCTCATGGAAGAATGTATTTCGGTTTTTGATATGTTAAAAATTGGCGTTGGACCTTCAAGTTCTCACACACTTGGACCTTGGCGAGCTGCCGAACGTTTTTTGGGAGAACTTCGCGCCACTCATCAGTTTGAAAATGTAAATTACATTAAAGTAAATTTATACGGTTCGCTTTCCTTAACAGGCAAAGGTCACGCCACCGATTTAGCCATAATGCTGGGTTTAAGTGGTCAGGATCCCGAATATATTCCTGTTCAAAATATTGATAAAATAATTGCAGCAATCAAAGACAAGCACATCCTTAAATTAGGAGATGAAATTGAAATTCCATTTTTCCCTGAAGAGGACATTATTTTCAACAAAAACTTCCTGCCTTTTCACGCCAACGGATTGAAATTTACCGCTAGTTTATTGGATACTTCTGAGTATTCTTCGACCTACTACTCCATCGGTGGTGGTTTTGTTGTGGTTGAAGAACGGGTCAATGCTAAAAAGAAACTGCAAATAAAATGTGCTTTTCCGTTCCCCATTCAAAATGCCGATGAACTTCTGAATTATACTATTCAAGAAAACAAAAGCATTTCGGAGATTGTTTACGAAAACGAAAAATCGATGCGTTCTGAAGCTGAAATTCATCACGAATTAATGCGCATTTGGAACACAATGCTCGAATGTATGCACATCGGTTGTCATTCCGAAGGAATTCTTCCCGGCGGATTAAATGTGCGCCGAAGAGCTTTTGATATGCACCAACACCTCATTGGATTAGCCCATTATGATTCGCCACAAACTTGGTTGGAACAGATTAGGCTGACAGAAGTAAAATTTCGACAAATCCTGAAATGGGTTTCGTGTTTTGCCTTGGCTGTCAATGAAGTTAACGCTGCTTTAGGTCGTGTTGTAACCGCACCAACAAACGGAAGTGCGGGAGTAATTCCTGCCGTTTTGATGTATTATTTGGTTATTGAAAATCACAAAGCAGGTGAAAAGGAAATCAAACAATTCTTGATGGTTGCCGGAGAAATTGGAAGTATTTTCAAAAAAGGTTCTACCATTTCGGCAGCAATGGGCGGTTGTCAGGCAGAAATTGGCGTTTCCTCAGCAATGGCAGCTGCGGCTTTATGCGAATTGATGGGCGGAACTCCAGCCCAAGTCTTAATGGCTGCCGAAATCGCTATGGAACATCACCTTGGATTGACTTGCGACCCTGTGGGTGGTTTGGTCCAAATTCCTTGCATCGAAAGAAATACGATGGGAGCAATTAAAGCCATAAACGCTGCCGAATTAGCCCTAGAAACCGACCCGAAAAACGCCAAAGTACCTTTAGACAAAGTGATTGACACGATGTGGCAAACCGCCAAAGATATGAACAACAAATACAAAGAAACTTCCGAAGGTGGATTGGCAGTTGCCGTGAATATGGCGGATTGCTAGAAAATAATTCAAAAAAAAACAATCACAAATAAACTAATTTTTGTAAAATACAATTTCATTAGTAACAGAATATTGCTGTCATTTGCAATCTTAAAATAAAATCAGAATGAAAACGACGGCTCCTGATGAAAATCCAACGAAAAAAAGCATTTTAGATAAAACCATCACTACGCGTGAGGTCATCTTTATGTTTTTTGTAGTTTTATGCTTGTCTCCATTAATTTCTCCGCCAATCGCATTACTAATGGGATTGATAATTGCGCAATTTATAGGTCATCCCTATTTGAATTTAAATCACAAAGCAACCCATATTTTATTGCAAGTTTCTGTCGTTGGGCTAGGTTTCGGAATGAATGTAAATAATGCTTTAAAAGCAGGAAAAGAAGGTTTTATTCTAACAATTGTTTCTATTATTGGAACCATCTTAATTGGAATTTTCTTAGGCAAACTATTAAAAATTGAAGAAAAGATTTCGTTCTTAATTTCCACAGGAACAGCCATTTGTGGCGGAAGTGCCATTGCTGCTATTTCGCCTGTTATCAAAGCTAATGAAAAACAAATTTCGGTGGCTTTGGGAACTATATTTATTTTGAATTCGGTGGCTCTAGTGCTTTTTCCGTTCATTGGTCATTACCTCAATCTATCCGAAACACAATTTGGTTTGTGGTGCGCTATCGCTATTCATGACACGAGTTCTGTAGTTGGAGCTGCTGGAAAATATGGAGCTCACGCTCTGGAAGTAGCAACAACAGTAAAATTAGCCAGAGCTTTATGGATTATTCCAATTGCGCTTTTATCGACCTTTGTTTTCAAAAATAAAGATACCAAAATCAAAATTCCTTATTTCATCGGGCTGTTCATTTTAGCAATGATTGCCAATACTTACATTCCAATTGTTAGAGATTATAGCCACTACATTACTGGCTTTGCGAAAGCGACTTTGACTTTGACTCTCTTTCTAATTGGATGCGGTTTGTCCCGAAAAGTATTGGTTTCAGTGGGATACAAACCTTTATTGCAAGGTGTTGTGATATGGATAATTATTTCGGTTTCCACTTTATGGGCTATTATTTCAATGATTTAATTTGAAATTTAGTATGCTAAAAAACAGTCGAATACGATACTTTATTTTAATACTAATTGTAATTGCTCTTGGCATAACTTCCAGAAAAATAGAAGGTGTTCCAACGTTTTTTGGCGACACATTATATGCTGTGATGGTTTATTTTGGAATGAGAATGATTTTTATCAATTTAAACTTAAAAAAAACAGCAATTCTTGCACTCTTATTTTGCTTTGGCATCGAATCCCTTCAACTTTATGACGCCGAATGGATGTTAGAAATTCGAAGAACATCATTAGGACATTATGTTTTAGGACAAGGTTTTCTCTGGAGCGATTTGGGTTATTATTCGCTTGGAATTATAATGGCGTTTTTGATTGATTCGAGTTGGGTTAAAAGAAAATAATACTAGTAAACCACTATTAAATTAGTAACAATTTAAAGGTCTATTTTTCAGGATTTATCATTTTAAAACTGTAATTCCCATAGATTTTAGATTATTTGACTAATTTTGCAATCTAAATTAAATTTCCTTAAAACAATGTCTGTAGCTAAAAAAGATTACAAAAGAATCACCACAAAGTCATTAATAGAAATGAAATCCGATGGACAGAAAATTTCTATGCTTACCGCTTACGATTTTACCATGGCAAAAATTGTTGATGCCGCTGGTGTTGATGTAATACTTGTGGGAGATTCTGCGTCGAATGTTATGGCGGGTCACGAAACGACGTTGCCAATCACATTAGACCAAATGATTTATCACGCATCGAGTGTGGTTCGGGCAATTCATAGAGCATTAGTTGTAGTCGATTTACCTTTTGGAAGTTATCAATCCGACCCAAAAGAAGCGCTACGCTCTTCAATCCGAATCATGAAAGAAAGTGGCGGACACGCAGTAAAACTGGAAGGTGGAAGCGAAATCAAAGAATCGATTAAACGAATATTGAATGCTGGAATTCCTGTAATGGGGCATTTGGGATTAACACCTCAATCTATTTATAAATTTGGAACTTACACCGTTCGAGCTAAAGAAGAACAAGAAGCCGAAAAACTAATAGAAGATGCTAAACTCCTAGAAAAATTGGGTTGTTTTGCTATAGTAATCGAAAAAGTTCCTGCCGATTTAGCCGAAAAAGTAGCCAAAAGTATTTCGATTCCTGTAATCGGAATTGGTGCTGGTGGCGGTGTTGACGGTCAAGTTTTAGTGATTCACGATATGTTGGGGATGAATAATGAATTTAGTCCGCGATTTTTGCGTCGTTATATGAATTTGTACGAAGGAATGACTACAGCAATTGGGCAATATGTAGCTGATGTAAAGTCTTGTGATTTTCCTAACGAAAAAGAGCAGTATTAAAAATTAGCTTTTTCAAATTCTTACTTAACAAAACCATTTTATATGTCAACATCTTTCAATACCACCATTGTTATTCCCTGCTATAATGAGGAAAAAGGAATTTCGAATAGTGAATATTCTAACTTTTTGAATAACAATCCCGAGGCATTGATTTGTTTTGTAAACGATGGTTCTAAAGATAATACTCTTGGAGTTTTGAATGTTTTAAAAGCAAAACACGAAACTCAAATACACATTCTTTCTCTCGAAAAAAACTCTGGCAAAGCCGAAGCAGTTCGTGCTGGAATTAAGTATTGCAATAGCCATTTCCAACATCAATACATAGGCTATCTCGATGCCGATTTAGCTACAACTCTAGAAGAATTTATAGATCTTAGGAATTATTTAAAAGGCGAAATTGTCTTTTGTTTTGGTTCTCGAATTCGAAAAATCGGTTCTACTATTGAACGTGAAAACAGCCGATTTTTGATAGGAAGAGTTGTAGCAACATTCATCTCCAACATCCTAGATATCAAGGTTTATGACACCCAATGTGGCAGTAAACTTTTTACCAGAGAAATTTCAGAAAAGTTATTTGCAAAAGAATTTATCTCCAAATGGCTGTTTGATGTGGAACTATTCTACCGAATGATTCTGCTGTTCGGAAGAGAAAAAGCAATCCTAAAAATGCTAGAAATTCCATTGAAATTATGGGTCGAAAAAGGTGATTCTAAAGTAAAACTGAGCTACGGATTGAAACTTTGGTTTGATTTGTACAAAATCAGATGTGAATATAAAAAAATGGAACAGCAATCATCTAATTCAAATCTAAAATAAATGATTTCAGAAAAGCTAAAAAACAACTCCAAAATTCTATCTATTTCGGTATTTATCATATTGATTTTTAGATTATTGCTTACCGCAACAATTCCACTTTTAGACAAAACAGAATCCCGTTATGCCGAAATTGCCCGAATTATGCAGGAAACAAAACAATGGATTGTTTTACAAATAGATTATGGCGTTCCGTTTTGGGCAAAACCACCTTTATCTACTTGGCTGTCTGCGGGAAGTTTTGAAGTGTTTGGTGTAAACGAATTTGCCGCTCGATTTCCTTCTTTTTTATTGAGTATCATCCTAATTATCATTGCGGGGAAAATGGTAAAAAAAGAAGGCTATTCATTTTATCTTCCGGGTTTTATTTTACTTACAATGCCTGAATTTCTGATACATACAGGTGTTGTCTCAACCGATACTTCTCTTGAATTTTGCATTACTATAATGATGATTTCCTTTTGGAAAACAATGCAAAGTGAGACAAAAACTTATTGGAATTACGTGTTTTTTATCGCTTTAGGATTTGGATTTCTTGCCAAAGGTCCACTAATTACCGTGCTTACATTTCCTCCTTTATTTTTATGGTGTTGTCTGGATGTGCAACGATTTAAAGCTGTTTTTTCTAAATTTTCAATTATCCTTGGCATATTAATTACAGCTGTAATTGCACTTCCTTGGTACTATTTTTGCGAGCAACAATCGCCTGGTTTTCTTGATTATTTTATCGTTGGCGAACATTACAAACGCTTTCTGGAACCGGGTTGGAAAGGCGATTTATACGGTAGCGGACACTCGCAACCCAAAGGAATGATTTGGTTACTAATGATTGCTTTTATGTTTCCATGGATTCTAGTGGTTTTGTATAAATTATGGAAAAACAAATCGACAGTTTTAAAAAATAATTGGGTTTCGTTCTTGATAGCTTGGGCTTTTTGGACACCTCTGTTTTTCACGATTTCCAGCAATATTTTACATACATACTTACTTCCATCAGCAATGCCAATTATGTTTTTGGTGGTGTATTTCTGGGAAGAATTTACTCGAAAAAAACTGCTTATTCGAACTGCCTTATTCTTTCCAATAGCCGTTTTTATTGCCTATTTTGCAGTCATTGCTACAGGTAAATTCGTCCATAAAATGAATTCTGATAAGTATCTTTTTGAAAATTTGAAAATATCAACCGAAAATAAAAACATTCCAATCTATTATTGGAAAGACAAACATTATTCAGGTCAATTTTACAGTAATGGCAAGGTTCAAGTTGTAAAAACAGAAAAGCAATTGGATTCGGTTCAAAGGTTGAATAAAAAGCTATTTTTTGTAATTCAGAAGAAAGAGGAAAAAGAAATTTCAAAAAAACAGTTGGATAAAATGACTTTGACCCAAAGCAATTTCAAAACTTCTATTTTTGTAACTAAATAAAGAAGTCTATACTTGATGAAAATACTTTCGGATAAAAATAACCTACAAATTCTGCACGAAGACAATCATTTAATTGTGGTTAACAAGCGTGTAGGCGATTTGGTGCAAGGCGATAAAACAGGCGACAAACCATTGTCGGATGTAGTCAAAGAATACATCAAAGACAAATACAACAAACCCGGTGAAGTTTTCCTAGGAGTCGTTCACAGATTAGACAGACCAACGACCGGAATCGTCGTTTTTGCCAGGACCAGCAAGGCTTTGACGCGAATGAATGAATTGTTTAGCAATCGCGAAACCCAAAAAACCTATTGGGCTATTGTAAAAAATAAACCTGAAAAAGCCGAAGACAAACTCGTTCATTATCTAAAAAGAAACGAAAAAAATAATACTTCGAAAGCACATACAAAAGAAGTTCCCGAAAGTAAATTGGCCAGTTTAGATTATAAAATTATCAAAGAACTGAACAACTATTTTGCTCTGGAAATCAATCTGCATACCGGAAGACACCACCAAATTCGAGCGCAACTTTCGGCTATTGGTTGCCCGATAAAAGGCGATTTGAAATACGGATTCGACCGCTCTAATCCTGATGGCGGCATTCATCTTCACGCTCGAAAACTAGTTTTTATTCATCCTGTTTCCAAAGAAAATTTAGAAATTGTCGCTCCTGTACCAAATGATGTAATTTGGAATGCCATTTAATACCGATTATGTATTGCTTCGCCAGTTCGCTATCGCTCGGGTCAATATAGTACAATAAAAATTGGACTATTTTCATACTATATCGGCATTCTACCTAAACTGGCGGACTATTTAATAAATAGTAATGGTATAATTTGAAAAAAATGTATCTTTAGGACTTCATTTAAAGTTTTAAATTATGGAATCCAAAACCAACATTAATTTCAGAAAAGAAACTTTAACCAAGTTATTGAATGAAGTTATCCAACACGAAAACGAAATTATCGATGCCTTATATTTCGACTTCAAAAAACCTGCATTTGAAGCCGTTCTCACCGAAACGAGTTATGTAATTTCAGAATTAAAAGACACTATCAAGAACCTTACTAGTTGGGCTAAACCCAGAAGAGTTTTTCCTTCTTTATTGAATTTTCCTTCCAAAGATTATATTTACAAAGAGCCTTACGGCAAAGTTTTGATTATTTCGCCTTGGAATTATCCTTTTCAATTGGCACTTTGTCCCTTGATATCCGCTTTTGCCGCAGGAAATCAAGTCGTACTGAAACCCTCCGAACTTACCCCAAAAACTTCTGAAATTATCGAAAAAATAATCTCGAAAGTATTCATCAAAAAAGATGTAAATGTTATCGAAGGCGGAATAGAAGTTTCTCAAAAATTACTTTCTGAACGTTGGGATTATATCTTTTTTACAGGAAGTATTGCCGTTGGGAAAATTGTTGCCAAAGCTGCTGCCGAAAATCTAACGCCTGTAACATTAGAACTTGGCGGGAAAAATCCTTGTGTCATCGACGAAACAGCCAATTTGAAACTTGCCGCCAAAAGAATTGTTTGGGGAAAATTCATGAATGCCGGACAAACTTGTATTGCACCTGATTACATCTTAATTCAGAAAGATATGAAAAGTCATTTTGTGGACTATATGAAAGACGAAATCACGAAAGCTTATGGCGAAAACCCAAAGAATTCTCCCGATTTTGCCAGAATTATAAATACGAAAAACTGGCAACGATTAGTATATATGATTGATCCTAAAAAAGTGATTTTTGGTGGACAAGCCGAAAGTAATAATTGCTACATCGCTCCTACTCTTATTGAAGAAAATTCATTAGAAAGCGAAATTATGAAGGACGAGATATTTGGCCCCATTTTACCCATTCTTACCTACGAGAGGGAAAACGAAATTGATTCTATTATTTCAAAATATGAAAAACCTTTAGCATTTTATATATTCTCCGAAAACCGAATATTCTCAAAACATATAATTCAAAAGTATTCTTTTGGTGGCGGTTGTGTCAATGATACGATGGTACATTTTTCGAATAAAAGATTGCCTTTTGGAGGCGTTGGTCACAGCGGAATTGGTGCTTATCACGGAATTTTGAGCTTTGACACATTTTCTCACAAAAAAAGTATTCTTATAAAATCAAATTTGTTAGATTTACCTTTTCGTTATGCACCCTATAAAGACAAGTTGGCAACGATAAAAAAAATACTAAAATGGCTGTAGCCTTAAATAAATTAACCAATTAAA
The DNA here is from genome assembly GCA_035433125.1 of Flavobacterium sp. Taxonomy (GTDB): domain Bacteria; phylum Bacteroidota; class Bacteroidia; order Flavobacteriales; family Flavobacteriaceae; genus Flavobacterium. The sequence continues at coordinate 6,263 of DAORUG010000070.1, read as the reverse complement.
CCCAAAAAATGCAAAATACTAAGACTAAAAAAGAACAAATAGAAGAAATATGCGCCAAAGGATACCAACTAGATTTTGGAACCGTTTTCGAAAGTGCTTTCGAGAATTATAAAAAAATTATATGGTATGCGGGTTTAATGTTTTTAGTTTTTTCAATATTAATTTCAATTATAATGATTGCCGGCCTTATTTCCTATGTTGGAATAGAACATATGGAAGAATTTGGCGAGAAAATGAAACAACTTTCTACCTTACAAGAAATGCCATTAGATATAGCCATACCACTTAATGCAGGTTTACTCCTGTTTTCAGGTTTACTAAATCCGTTTATGGCAGGATTTTTTAAAATGGCCGATTGTGGCGAAAAAGGAGAAGAATTTAATGTTTCGACTATGTTTTCTTATTACAAATTTCCTTATTTTTTAAATATTTTTCTGTTCGTAATTATCATAGGAATTATCAATACAGGATTGGCAATGCTGCTACAATCGGCAGGATTAAACTTTGTCGGAACCGTAACTAATTTGTTGATTTCATTTCTGACCTTTTTGGCAATTCCTTTAATTGTATTTGGAAATTTAAATGCTACCGATGCCATAAAATATAGTATCCAATTAGTTTCAAAACAACCTTTAATTCTTTTGGGATTGGTAATTGTGGCTGGAATCGGGTCTATACTTGGAATTTTTGGACTTTGTATTGGAGTCTTTTTCACACTGCCTTTTATGTATTCGATGAATTATATAATTTACAAAAACATCATTGGGGTTGATGATACAAGCGAAATAACCCAAATCGGAACGGTTCAGGATTAATTGATATCACGATTATTTTTAATTAAAAATTCAAAAAGTATGAAATGGATTGGAAGACGTCAAAGTGACAATATGGACGACCGAAGAGGAATGTCAGGCGGTGGAAAAACCTTAATTGGTGGTGGAGTAATAGGAATTGTAATCTTGCTATTAAATGCTTTTGGAGGTGAAAATGGTCAAATGATTGGCAATATTCTGGAGCAAACCCAAGGACAAGCAGCACCAACTGAGGAAAGAGCTTTAACACCCGAAGAAATAAAAGAAGGTGAATTTGTAAAAACCCTTTTGGCCGACAATGAAGACATTTGGACCAAAATATTCGAGGAAAACAATCTCACTTTTGAAGCTCCAAAAATGGTTTTATTCAGTGGTCAAGTGCAAACTGCCTGTGGTGGCGCTAGTTCTGCTTCCGGGCCGTTTTATTGTCCGGGAGACAAAACCATTTATATGGATATGACTTTCTTTGAAGAATTGAGGACTAAATTTGGTGCCGAAGGTGGCGATTTTGCGGTAGCTTATGTTTTGGCTCACGAATTTGGACATCACATTCAAACTATTTTGGGAACTTCGGGCAAAGTGCGACAACTACAAGAAAGCAAAAGCGAAACCGAAGGAAATAAATTATCCGTAGCTCTAGAATTGCAAGCCGATTTCTATGCCGGACTTTGGACACATTACAACGAAAAACAAAATACAGTTCTTGATCCCGGAGACATCGAAGAAGCGTTAAGTGCAGCAAATGCAGTTGGTGACGATGCCATCCAGAAAAAAATGCAGGGACAAGTGGTTCCCGATTCCTTCACTCACGGAACTTCGGAACAAAGAATGTATTGGTTCAATCGCGGTTTTAAATCGGGTGATATTAGTAAAGGAGATACTTTTTCGGAATTACAGTAAATTGGATATTCATTCAAAATACATTGAAAAGTCTCCTACTTTATGAATTTTTAAATCAGTTTTTTACAAACAAGAAAAATCAACTAACTTAAAAAAGATGAAAATAAAAATCACATTTAAATTTATTGTTGCATTCCTTGCATTAACATTTGTAATGTTAGAACTACACGAAATTGTTCATACTACAGTTGGTAGAATTATTTGTGGTTGTTGGGGAGAAAGAGATTTTAATGCTTGGGAAATTTGTGAAAGTTGTCAAAATAGTAAATTAGCATGGCTATCAACATTAGCAGGTCCAATTTTTACATTTATAATGATTTGGATTGGCTCTTCTTATCTTAAAATCTCAAATACCAATCAACAAAAATCTTTAGGAATTGCACTAATCTTTTCCAATACTCCATTTGGTAGGATTTTAAATCCATTATTAAAAAGCGGAGATGAAGTAACATTGATGCATAAATTAATTGAGAATTTAAGCCTAGCAAGCTTTATAACTTTGATTGTAATTTTGCTAATTACAGTTTATCCAATGTATAAAGCATTTAAAACTATACAAAATAAACCAATAGGATATTTTATGTTATTCTTTTTCGCTCCAGTAGTTGTAATTATTTTAGTTATTTTAATTGTTTTAAATACCATTTTGTCCAAAGAAATACTCTCTGAAACTGGGTTTTTAGGTTCCCCTATAATTGTAAATTTGTGGAGTATTTTTGTGTTGACAATTTTTGTGATTTTCAGAAAAAACATTTACGAATTAGGAGAATTAAAAAATTGAACGAGAATGGCAAAATAAATAATAAAATTTATACATCTTAGGAATGTAATAAACATTCATAACCCAAGCATTTCGAAGTGTTCCTAGACTGACGAGAGCTTCAAGCTCGTACCCAAAAACAAAGGCAAACAAAACAAACCTAATCGCACTAAAATAAATAAAGTACACTCAAAATACTAACTCCAAAAACCAAAATTTCAATATCTTTCTAAAATGAATTACAACTTCAAAAAAGCAGATATCACAGATATTCCTGAAATTTGGGCTATTTTACAAAACGCAATCCTTAGAAGAAAAAATGACGGCAGCAACCAATGGCAAGACGGTTATCCCAATCCAGAAGTTATAAAAAAGGATATTGAAAATGGGTATGGTTATGTTTTAAAAGAGGGGAAAACCATCATTGGTTATTGTGCCATTGTGATTAATTATGAACCAGAATACGACAAAATTGAAGGGAAATGGCTCACGAATTCAGATTTTGTAGTGATTCATCGGATAGCAATTTCAGAAAATTATCTCGGTCAAGGATTATCTAAAACGATTCTGGAGTTTGTCGAGGATTTTGCAAAAAACAGAAATATTTTTAGCATAAAAGTGGACACGAACCACGACAATTTGGCAATGCTGAAAATCTTTGAAAAGACAGGTTTTACCTTCTGTGGCATCGTACATTTCAGAGGAAGCCCAAGAAGAGCTTTCGAGAAAATACTTGTATAATTTAAAAAAAAATAAATTAGAAAAATACTATAATGCAACTCCCCAGATACTCCCCAGATACTCCCCATCAAAGCCTGGGCTGTGGTACCCCCAAAAGTTGTTCAATAAATTGAAATAGCAATAAAGTCAAACAATCAAAAGCACATAGAAATAATTTACTGTACCTTTGCGCCCAATTAAAGAAGCACTCAAAATAAATAGTGTTTACTTCAGAAACACAATTTATGTCATTCAACTCATTAGGATTATCGGATGCTTTATTAAAAGCCATCAGCAAAAAAGGATACACTACTCCATCTCCAATACAACAAAAAGCAATTCCACCCATCTTGGAAGGCAAAGATGTTTTGGCCTCAGCACAAACAGGAACTGGAAAAACAGCCGGTTTTACCTTACCTATATTACAGATTTTATCGCAAGGAAAACACTTAAGCCATAGACCCATTCATGCCTTGATATTGACACCAACACGAGAATTGGCAGCACAAATATTAGCCAATATAAAAGAATACAGTGAGTTTGTCGACTTGCGCAGCGCCGTAATTTTTGGAGGTGTAAACCAAAATCCCCAAGTGGCTCAATTGCGCCAAGGTGTTGATATTTTAGTAGCAACTCCCGGTCGATTAATCGATTTGCAAAATCAAGGTTTAGTAACGCTTTCCAAAGTTGAAATCCTAGTTTTGGATGAAGCAGATAGAATGCTGGATATGGGATTTTTACGTGATATCGAACGCATACTGAAAGTATTGCCATCCAAAAGACAAAACTTGATGTTCTCGGCAACCTTTTCCAAAGACATCAAGAAACTGGCAATGGGTATTTTGCATCATCCCGTTCAGGTAGAAGCCACACCCGAAAACACAACTGTTGATGCGATTATTCAAAAAGTATATCCTTGTGCCAAAGAGAAAAAAACCGAATTAATCATCAAGCTAATCACGGAAGGCAACTGGAAACAGATTTTGGTTTTTACCCGAACCAAACAAGGTGCCAACAAGCTAACCGAAAGTATGATTAGTGCAGGAATCAAAGCAGCAGCGATTCACGGAAACAAAGGTCAAGGCGCACGAACGAAAGCTTTAGCCAGTTTCAAAAACGGAAGCCTGACCGCTTTGGTCGCCACAGATATTGCCGCTCGAGGTTTGGATATTCCATTATTGCCACACGTGGTTAACTTTGAATTGCCCAATATTCCTGAAGATTACGTCCATCGAATTGGTAGAACCGGAAGAGCTGGAGCCAGTGGTGAAGCCATTTCGCTATTTAGTCCAGACGAAACCGTTTTTCTTCGCGATATCGAAAAATTGGTGGGTTTGAAATTACCAAAAGAAAACATCAAAGGTTTTGAACCAGATCCTAACGCTTCAACCGAACCAATTAAACAAGGACAAGGAAGAGTGCAACGCAATTCAACTCCTCGACCACCCAAAACAGATACTGCAAAAAGAAGCAGTAATAACAGCTTTGGTCCGAGACGCCCACAACAAAATAATGACAGGCGTTCTAATAGATAATTAATTTTTATTGTTTTTTAGGAGCAAAATATTTTCGTTTCTTAAGTACCTATTTCCCGCCATACACTGCAATCTTGAGGAGGCTGAACGCCAGCCCTCACAAGGATTTTCGTTTCTATCGGGGCTACAAATTACTTTTTTTCTTTTTAAAACATTTTTTCAAATCCTACAGAAAACTGATTTCCTTTCTACATACCATTTTATAAATTCATTCAACAAATCTGAAAAAGCCTAATCATTTGTAAGAAAAAATAAATATATTTGAAATATATAAAAGCAAAAAATGAAGGAAATAAATAAAGAACAAATTTTAAACGCAATTGCAACATCAGATTATGTTTTAATAGCAACTCATAGAAAACTTTGTCTTCCAATTATTAATAGAATTTACAAGAAAATGATAAATGGAATAAAATTTGACGATATTAAAGTATGTGAAACCTTAATTATCGATGGTCATCACAGATATGTAAGCTCATTATTAGCAAATATAAAGCTTGATGAAGCTAAATCATCAAAGACAAGCGCAACAATTGAATATGACTGGACAGAGGTTGAATTTGTTGAGGAGGAATGGGATACTGAGGATAAAATTACACGTTTAAATGAATTAGACGCTGAATTCAATAATATGTCAATAGAAAAAATAATTGAACTAACAAAATAATGTAATACATTTGTAAAATGTTATTATACTTAGACATAGATGGAGTAATGGTTCCTGCTAACTCCTGGAGAAGACCTGAAATATTAGAAGACGGTTTCCCCGAGTTTAGCCAAAACGCTGTTAGGTCACTTGAAAGAATTATTTCTCATTCAAGTGCAAATATTGTATTGACTACTTCTCACAAACATAAGTTTACTTTAAAAGAATGGGAAACTATTTTTAAACGAAGAAATATCAATGTTAATAAAATAACTAGACTTCCTAAAAATATAAATCATTTGAATAGAAAAGAGGAACTAATTAATTGGTTTAATGCTAAACATCTAAAGGAAAAGTTTATAATAATAGATGATGATAAGTCATTAAACGGATTGCCCGATTTTTTGAAGGATAAATTAATACAAACTAGTGGTTCAGTAGGTTTAACCGATTATTTAGCTGAAGAAGCTTTAAATAAGATTGAGAAATCTAATTATGAATTAGTTAGATAAAAAACATTCCATAAATTGTATAAAATAATAGCGACTTTGGTTTTAAAACAAAGTCGCTTTTTTATTATACTCCACTCTGGATTTAGTCTATCAACTGCTTTTTTTATGATTATTACATTTATTTTACTAATTAAATTCTGCTCTATATTCTATTCCATTAAAAAATAGTTGAATATATAATAAAAAATTAAAATAAAAAGTTTTGTTTTTGTTGAAGATATATTTGTTTTAATCCAGCATCATAAATATAATTTGACATTTCACCATCTACTATTTCACCAAAATTATTTTTTACTGTTTCATTTGCTGAATCAAGTACTTGTTTTCTAAAATTTGGATTATTTTTAAAAGCTTCAAAATTCTTTTCAAACGTAGTTT
>DAORUG010000069.1:0-15292 GCA_035433125.1 Flavobacterium sp. | reverse complement strand
TTTTTGACAATTCAGCATCATTTATAGGTTGTGGATTTTCGAAATAAAAATCTAATCCTGCTGGCACTGCTTTTTTACAAGAAAGGAAAGCGAGCAATCCTAATAATAAAATATATTTTTTCATTTGTATTTTTTTCTTTAGACTAAAAGTAATAAAAATTGGAATACCAATTAAATAAAAAAACCTGCAAAATGACTCTTGCAGGTTTCCAATATCTTAAATCTTGATATTATTTACACATTAAATCTAAAATGCATTACATCGCCATCTTTCACTACATATTCTTTTCCTTCCACCTTGAATTTTCCGGCTTCTTTGCATTTGGCTTCTGACCCGTAATGAACAAAATCTTCGTAGGCAATTACTTCGGCACGGATGAATCCTTTTTCGAAATCGGTATGAATCACTCCGGCAGCTTGTGGCGCAGTGGCTCCAATATTAATCGTCCAAGCACGAACTTCTTTGACACCTGCGGTAAAATAAGTTTGTTGTTTCAATAATTTATAAGCGGCACGAATCAAAACGGATGCTCCCGGCTCGTGTAATCCCATATCTTCTAAGAAAACTTGGCGTTCTTCATAGCTTTCCAATTCGGTAATATCAGCCTCGGCTCCTACCGAAAGGATAATTACTTCGGCATCTTCATCTTTTACCAATTCGCGAACTTTATCCACATAAGCGTTTCCTTTTACTGCCGAATTTTCGTCCACATTACACACATACAAAACAGGTTTTGCAGTAATCAATTGAAAACCTTCCATCAAAACTTCTTCATCGTTATTTTGAGAAACTACCGTTCTTGCTGATTTTGCTTGTAGCAAAGTTTCTCTAATTCTATCCAAAAGCGCTTTTTCAACTTGGGCTTCTTTGTTACCTGTTTTGGCGGCACGATTTACTTTTTCGAGACGTTTTTCAACGTTTTCCAAATCTTTTAATTGCAATTCGATATCAATCGTTTCTTTGTCACGAATAGGATCTACATTTCCGTCAACGTGAACAATATTATCATTATCAAAACAACGCAAAACGTGAATAATAGCATTACATTCTCTGATGTTTCCCAAAAATTGATTACCTAAACCTTCGCCTTTGCTGGCTCCTTTAACCAAACCTGCAATATCAACAATATCAACAGTTGCCATTTGAACGCGTTGTGGTTTTACTAATTCTTCCAATTTAGCCATTCTCGAATCGGGCACATTTACAACTCCAATATTGGGTTCGATGGTACAAAACGGAAAGTTAGCACTTTGCGCTTTGGCATTGGATAAACAATTGAATAATGTTGATTTTCCAACATTTGGTAATCCTACAATTCCTGCTTTCATTTTATGGTAATTTGTTTAAAAGTGTGCAAATATAAGATTAAAAAAATGTTTGATAGCATAATGATCGTATTTCTCATTTAAGAAAATAATTTTCATCCGTTTTTTGCAAAGCATTTACAGTAGATCTATTTCGAATTATCAATTTGGTAGTATTTCATATTTCTATTTAAAAATGCAATTTTATTTGAATTTATTTTTAACTATTTCATAAAATTCAGAAAAAAACAATGTCATTTTGAATGATTTGTTGAAAATAACTTAAATTGCGCCAACTAAAAAACCAAAAACTAATTAACTATGAAAAAAATCACATTATTAATAATGCTACTAAACGTCACGTTTCTTTTTGCCCAAAAAGAAATATCTGGAGTAGTAAAAGACCATTCGGGAGCTGCATTACCCGGAGTAAACGTTTACTAAAAAGGAACTAAAAACGGAGTTTCAACTGATTTTGAAGGAACTTACAAGATAAAAGTTCAAGATGGAGCCACTCTTGTTTACAGTTATATTGGATACAAATCCATTTCTAAAATTGTAACTAGCACTACAATTGACGTAGTTTTAGATTCTGATGGAGAACAAGAATTACAAGAAGTTCAAATTGTTGGCTCAAGAAATGCCAAAAGAACTGTTGTAAATTCTGCCGTTCCTATTGACATTATAGATGTAAAAACCGTGACAACACAAAGTGGAAAATTAGAAATTAATGAACTGCTACAATATGTTGCACCTTCCTTTAATGCCAATAAACAATCAGGTTCAGACGGTGCAGATCACGTAGATCCTGCCTCTTTGAGAGGAATGGGACCTGACCAAACACTCGTTTTGATAAACGGAAAAAGAAGACATCAATCGTCATTGATTAACCTTTTTGGAACTCGTGGAAGAGGAAATACAGGAACCGATTTGAATGCTATTCCAGCATCTTCCATCAAGAGAATTGAAATCTTAAGAGATGGTGCTGCTGCGCAATACGGTTCAGATGCGATTGCTGGTGTGATCAATATTGTATTGAACGACAATATCAATGAACTAACAGGAGCTATTTCTTATGGAGTCTATAACACTGATGCAAAAGGTGATTTCCCTGTTGGAACTGCCAATACTGACGGATACCGATTGGATAAAAATGGCAACGGAAATTCCTTTGGAAAAGACCAAGCTTTCGATGGTGCGTCAACAAAAATTACAGCAAATTACGGAATTGGATTAGGAAAAAAAGGAGGCTATGTAAACCTTACTGGTGAATTTTTAAACAAAGAAAAAACCTTAAGACCAGGATTTGATTTTAGAAAAGGATTTGGTGAAGCCAGTATTACAGGTGCCAATTTTATGGCTAATTTATCGCTTCCTGTTACTGATAAAATTGACTTTTATGCTTTCGGAGGTAGAAATTATAGAGATACTGATGCTTATGCTTTTACCAGAAACGATGGAGAAAGAGTGGTCGAATCCATTTATCCGGGCGGTTTCACTCCTCGAATTACTTCAATAATTGTTGACAATTCTATCGTGGCGGGTTTTAAAACCAAAACTGCTAGTGGATGGGATATCGATTTAAGCAACACTTATGGTAAAAATGTTTTTGATTATACCATCAAAGGAACTTTAAATGCATCATTGGAAAGTGCTTCCCCAACTCAGTTTGATGCTGGTGGACACAGTCTTAGCCAGAATACTTTAAATTTAGATTTTTCTAAAAACTATGCTTCAATACTTGAAGGAATGAATCTTGCTTTTGGAGCAGAATATAGAGCTGAAAATTTTGAAATTTTCGCTGGTGAAATTGGTTCTTATGCAACTTATGACACAAATGGAAATCCAATTACTAACCCGTTAACCCAATCAGCACCTATAGACCCAATTTCTGGAGAACCAAGACCAGGTGGATCACAAGGTTTTCCCGGGTACAGTCCGAAAAACGTAGTTGATGAATCTCGCTCCAATTTTTCGGCCTATCTTGATGCTGAATTTGACATTACAAAAAACCTACTCGTAAGTACAGCCGTTCGCTTTGAAAATTATAGCGATTTTGGAAGTACCATCAATGGTAAAATTTCTTCAAGATTAAAAATTTCTGATGCTGTTAATTTGAGAGGTTCCATTAGTACTGGATTTAGAGCACCTTCCCTAGCTCAAATTTATTACAATACTAGTTTTACCAATTTCAGCAGTGCAGGAGCAACCGAAGTTTTACTTTCTGCCAATGACAGTCCTGTTACAAAGGCGTTTGGTATAGAATCATTAAATGAAGAAAAAGCCTTGAATGCATCCTTAGGATTTACAGTAACCAAAGGAAATTTTACTGCAACAATTGATGGTTATCTGATTAATGTAAAAGACAGAATTGTACTAACAGGCTATTTTGATGCAACAGCATTAGGATTGAATGTGGATGCAGCCCAGTTTTTTGTTAATGGAGCCGATACCGAAACAAGAGGTTTAGATGTCGTATTAGCTTGGAAAAAGAAGTTTAACGAAAACACTTTCGGTGCTACATTGACAGGAAATATTAATCATATGGAGATTACTGAGGTTAAAAACGGAAGTCTTGACGAACAGACTTTCTTTGGAGAACGTGACAAAGCCTTCTTATTGGCATCAGCTCCAGAAAGTAAATTTGGCTTGAATCTAACGTATGACAGAAAATGGTTTAACGCCGGTTTATCATTCACACGATTCAGTGAAGTAAAATTATTAGATTATCAAATGTATGAAGATGTAGCCGATTATGGAAGTTTTGAGAACCAAAAAATCGCCGCTACTGACACATATAGTTCAAAAATGGTAACCGATTTGACTTTAGGATTCAAACTTTCAAAATCATTTAAATTAAGCGTTGGCGGTAATAATATTTTCAATATTTATCCAGACCAACAAGATGACTGGGTTGAAGCTGGAGGATATTGGGATTCCGTTCAAATGGGATTCAGCGGAGCTTATTACTATGCTAGACTTGGATTTAATTTCTAATAAATTCTCAAAAATAAATGATGAAGGGATGTCTTTTCGATAGCCCTTTTATTTGGAAATTAAACTACAAAAACATAAAAAAATCCTGAACGTCAATTCAGGATTTCAATTTTTTTTGTAAAAATAGTTGTTATTCGTTATGCAAAAATGCTTGTCTTGCCAGTAAAGTTTCTTCACTTTCTACGTGATTATCATCTGGAATACAGCAATCCACTGGGCAAACAGCCGCACATTGTGGCTCACTATGAAATCCTTTACATTCGGTACATTTTCCAGGAACGATATAATAAATATCATCCGAAATTGGAGTTTGAGCAGCATCTGCATCCACTTCTTCGCCAGAAGGTAAAACTACTTTCCCTTTGATTCTAGTTCCGTCTTTGTATCTCCAATCATCTGCTCCTTCGTATATTGCAGTATTTGGACATTCTGGTTCACAGGCACCACAATTGATACATTCGTCTGTTATAATAATTGCCATTTTTTATAAATTAGAAGTTAGATGTTATAAGTTAAAAGTATTACGCTTATCGTTTTCTCTTTGGACTTATAACTAATTAAAGCTTATTTTTGCCCAAAAATACAATCAAAACTTTTCATATACAAGTTACTTATGTCACAAAACGATAAAAAAAGAGGTTTTATTGAATTAGGAAAATTTTTAGGACAGTTTTCCGAAGCAGAAAATAGTATAAATTCCGCTGTTTTGTACAACGATTTATTTTTTGAAGATTTTGAAAATTTAATACAATTATCACAATCCCACAACGGTTGGTACACTCCAGAAAATGTTTATTTTTCCATTCAATCTTGGGCAACAGCTTTGACAGCCGAAAATCTGGACAAATGGCTTTCTGCTTATAATTTCCCCTTCGACTACGCTCAGGGTGACAAAAAGGTAGGGCTAATTTTGGCTGGAAACATTCCATTAGTTGGTTTTCATGATTTTTTGTCGGTTCTAATTTCAGGCAATAATGTTTTGATAAAAACTTCGTCGAACGATCAATTTTTATTACCGTTTTTAGCAAAATATATCATTGCAATCGAACCCGAATTTGCCAACAAAATTACTTTTGTAGAAGGAAAACTAGAGAATTTTGATGCCGTAATCGCTACAGGAAGCAACAATACAGCTCGTTATTTCGAATATTATTTTAAAGACAAACCAAGTATCATTAGAAAAAACAGAAATTCGGTTGCCGTTTTAAACGGAGAAGAAACTAAAGAGCAACTTATCGCTTTGGGCGAAGATATTTTTAGGTATTTTGGTTTGGGATGTCGCAATGTTTCGAAACTTTTTGTACCAAAAGGCTATTCCTTCAATGCTTTTTTTGAAGCGATTTTCGAATATCAGGACATCATTCATTACGAGAAATACGCCAACAATTATGATTACAACAAGGCGGTTTTCCTGATGAGCAATTTCAAGTTATTGGACAATGGTTTTTTGACAATTAAAGAAGACAATAGTTATGCTTCGCCGATTTCGAGTGTTTTTTACGAATACTATGATTCGATCGAAGATTTGCAAATTCGACTACAATCTGAAAATGAACAAATTCAGTGTATTGTAAGTAATAATCTTGTGCCAAACAGTATTAATTTTGGAGAAACTCAAAAGCCAAATTTATGGGATTATGCAGATAATGTAGATACTGTGTCGTTTTTGTTAACAATATAGAAAAAAATAAGCGAATTATTTCGAATTATTTAATGCTTATTCAACTCTGATTTCCGAAATTTGCAACTTAATTTTTTGGACATAAATTATACCATGAAAAAACACAACTACAGCGCAGGACCTTGTATTTTACCACAAGAAGTTTTTGAAAAATCAGCACAAGCCATATTAAATTTCAACAATTCGGATTTGTCCATTTTAGAAATTTCGCACCGAAGCAAAGATTTCGTTGCCGTGATGGAGGAAGCCCGTGCATTAGCCCTAGAACTTTTAGGATTAGAAGGCAAAGGGTATCAAGCCCTTTTTCTTGCTGGCGGAGCGAGTATGGAATTTTTGATGGCTCCTTACAACTTGATGAAAGAAAACGGAAAAGCCGCTTATCTTGATTCAGGTACTTGGGCAAGTGCAGCTATAAAAGAAGCTAAGTTTTTTGGAGAAACCGTTATTGTAGCTTCATCTAAAAACGAACATTACAACCACGTTCCTAAAGGATATACTGTTCCTGCCGATGCAGATTATTTTCACTGCACGAGCAACAATACCATTTTTGGAACGCAAATGAAGGAATTTCCAGATTTGGATATCCCAATGGTTTGCGATATGAGTTCCGATATTTTCTCTAGAAATATTGATTTTTCTAAGTTTGGAATTATTTACGCAGGAGCTCAAAAAAATATGGGCCCAGCAGGAGCTACTTTGGTAGTTGTCAAAGAAGAAATCCTTGGTAAAAGTGGTCGTCATATTCCAAGTATGTTGGATTATGAAAAACATATCAAAGCAGAGAGTATGTACAACACACCACCTGTATTTCCTGTTTATGCTTCATTATTGACTCTACAATGGTTAAAAAATCTTGGAGGAATTTCTGCAATCGAAAAAATAAACAATGCAAAAGCAAATTTGCTTTATACTGAAATAGACAGAAACCCTTTATTTGTGGGAACTGCAGCTATTGAAGACCGTTCTACTATGAATGCAACATTCTTATTAGACACTCCTTTACACACCGACACTTTCAATGCAATGTTGAAAGAAGCTGGAATTATTGGTTTACCTGGTCACCGTTCAGTGGGTGGTTACAGAGCATCAATGTACAACGCAATGCCACTAGAAAGTGTGCAAGTTTTGGTTGATGTAATGAAAGATTTAGAAAACAGAGTTTAGTTTTAAATTCGGTTTTAAACACAACATACAATTTTACAATATAAATTAATTTGAGAACGAGATTGTTTCGTTCCTCGCAATGATATAAAAAATGAAAGTATTAGCCAATGACGGAATTTCAAAAAGTGGAATTCTAGCTTTAGAAAAAGGTGGGTTTGAAGTTATAACTACAAAAGTAGCACAAGAACAAGTGGCTAATTTCGTAAACGAAAACAATGTAAGCGTAGTATTGGTAAGAAGTGCAACCAAAGTTCGTAAAGATATTATTGATGCTTGTCCAGGTTTAAAAATCATTGGACGTGGCGGTGTTGGTATGGACAATATCGATGTGGATTATGCTAAAAGCAAAGGAATAAATGTAATAAACACGCCAGCTTCTTCATCAGAATCGGTGGCCGAATTAGTTTTTGCACACTTATTTTCAGGAGTTCGTTTCTTGCACGATTCAAACAGAAATATGCCTCTTGAAGGCGATTCTAACTTTGAAGGTTTGAAAAAAGCGTATGCAAACGGAACTGAATTAAGAGGAAAAACACTGGGAATTGTTGGAATTGGACGTATTGGTCAAGCTACTGCAAAAATGGCTTTAGGCCTTGGTATGAAAGTGATTGCTGCCGATATGTTTATTCCAAAAGTAGATGTAAAAGTGGAATTTTTCGACGGACAGTCAATTACAACAACAATCGTTTCTCAATCATTAGAATCATTGTTCAAAGAAGCTGATTTTATCACATTGCACGTTCCTGCTCAAGAGGGTTATATCGTTGACGAAAAAACATTAGCCATTATGAAAGAGGGTGTTGGAATCGTAAACTGTGCCCGTGGCGGTGTTATTGACGAAGTAGCTTTGATAAAAGCATTGGATTCTGGAAAAGTATCCTTTGCAGGATTAGACGTTTTCGAAAGCGAACCTAAACCAGAAATGACTATTTTGATGCACCCAAAAATCTCATTGACTCCACACATTGGAGCTGCAACAGGAGAAGCTCAAGATAGAATTGGAACAGAATTAGCTTCACAAATTATAAGTTTGCTAGGTTAATTTTTCTTTAAATATTTAAATGGCTCATTGTTAATTCAATTAACAATGAGCTTTTTTAATTATATTTGATTTCAATTATAAAAAACCAAAACTATGTTCGAACAATTAACACAATTAGTACAACAATATGGTAATGATGCTGTTGTAAAAAATGATGCCATTCCAAATGAGCAAAATCAAGCAGTAATAGAAGAAGCTGGAGGTTCTATCCTTTCTGGGTTAAAGGATATGGCGGCTGGTGGGAATTTTGGAGATTTAGCAGGAATACTAACAGGAAAAACGCCCATCGATATGAACAACCCTGTTGTGGCTTCATTATCTGAAAAAGTAACTGGAAATTTAGGTTCAAAATTTGGATTATCAACTGAAGCAGCCGGTGGAGTTGCCGAGGGATTAATTCCTCAAATATTGAGTGGATTAGTAAACAAAGCCCAAGACCCAAACCAACCTGAATTTAATGTTAGCGATCTAATTGGAGCAATTTCTGGCGGAAATAGTTCAGGATTAATGGATGCCGTTTCAAAATACGGAGAACAATTTGGCTTAGACCAAGATGGAGATGGACAAGTTGGAATGAGTGATGCTATTTCGGCAGTAAGCAAAAATAGTGGTGGAATTGGAGGATTATTTGGTAAACTATTTGGTGGTAAATAATAGCATATAATAATTGTAAAAAAGTCGTTTGTTTTTTGCAAACGGCTTTTTTTATGCAATTAACTATAATCAATCATTTGTTTTCGTAACTTTATAGTTCATTTTATCAGCATGAAAAATTGTTTCTACATAGTATCTTTATTTTTCTTTTTACTGCTTAGTTGCAATAGCAAAAAATCGGTTGCTGAGAGTCCAGATAAAACCTTGACGATCAAAAATGACACCATACAAATTGCAAAAAATACAGTAAAAGTAACAAATGACACCGTCAGAATTGCTAATGAAGAACTTCAATATGAAGTGATTATTATTGACCCTGGTTTCAGTTCTTGGCTGGCTAGCAGAGCTTTTCCGCGTGGATATCTTTCACAATCCTACATGGAAAATAAAAATATATTTTATGTAACCGAATGGAATAATCGCGTTATACAACCTCAACGGTACAATCCTAATTTGTATGAAATGTCTATTAATTATGACCAAAATACAAACTATGGATATGAAGTAAATTATTTAATCTACAACTACATGATTTTTTTTCAAAATACCTATAATCAAAGACTTTATGGTAATGTACCGCCAAGATAATATCAGTATATTTGTATTATCATATTAAATTAAGATGGAGAAATTAAAAAAACGTTGGGGAATTACATCTAATTTTCAGCTCACCATCATATTTATCGTTTTTGCAATAACGGGCTCAGCTTCGGCTTGGTTGTCGAAACCTTTTTGTGATTGGTTGGGAATTGTAAAAGAAGATTTAGGTTTTTGGTTTACACCCGTTCGATTGCTTTTAATTTTCCCGATTTACCAAGTCCTTTTAGTGTTGATAGGATTTATTTTCGGACAATTTAAATTTTTCTGGGCATTCGAAAAAAAAATGCTTAAAAGTATGGGATTAGGATTTTTGTTCAAAGAAGAAAAAAAGTAAATTATTTTTCTTTTTTGATCCAATAATTGTAAATCCAAGTCAATGTAAAGGAAGGAATAAAATCGGTAAAAGGTATTATTTCTTCAAGAAAAGTAAAAATTCCACCCACTTTACCAACAGTTCCTTTGTACATCCAAGTCATTAAAAATCCTGCCATTGGAGCCCAAATCACATCTGAAAATTCACCAACTAATGGAATAGAGAATGACAACATTCCTATCGCATCGAATGCAATTCCCAGAATAAGATTTCGGTTTTTATTGCCAATTTCCTCTTTTTGAATTTCTTCAAGAATTTTTTCTTCCATTGTTTTAAATTTTCAAAACAAAGATACAAATCTAATGCTAAAACAAGTTAGAAGTTGGAAGTTAGAGGTTCAAAGGAAATTAAATCAGTAACTACTTCTTCATTAATAACCAAAATCTTTGTTTCTTTGTAAAAACAGTTCCAAATCATGATACAAGCAAAAAATATTCATAAATATTACGATCAACTTCACGTGCTCAAAGGAGTTGATTTGCATATTCAAAAAGGCGAAATCGTTTCTATCGTAGGTGCTTCGGGTGCCGGAAAAACCACGCTTTTGCAAATTCTTGGAACATTAGACAAACCCACCATCGAAAACGGAATAGAATTGCGAATCAACGATCAGGATATTTTGACGATGAATGATAAAACTTTATCCAAATTCAGAAATTTGAACTTGGGTTTTATCTTCCAATTTCATCAATTATTACCAGAATTCACGGCTTTAGAAAATGTTTGCATTCCTGCCTATATTGCCAATAAATCGCGTCACGAAACGGAAACGGAGGCCAAAAGATTACTCGAATATCTCGGACTTTCGCACCGAATCAATCACAAACCCAACGAACTTTCGGGTGGAGAACAACAACGTGTGGCTGTTGCGAGAGCTTTAATCAACAAACCAGCCATAATTTTTGCCGATGAACCTTCGGGAAATCTTGATACCCATTCCGCCGAAAATTTACACCAATTGTTTTTCAAATTGCGGGATGAATTCGGACAGACTTTCGTAATTGTAACTCACAACGAAGAACTAGCTAATATGGCCGACAGAAAATTGGTAATGGTTGACGGATTGATTTCTAAATAAATGACTAATTCCGAACTCAAATCTTTCCTCGACGAAAAAGTCATTCAATACAACACCTTTGATTTTATCGAAAGTGATCCTGTTCAAATTCCGCATTTGTTTTCGCAAAAAGAAGACATTGAAATTGCCGGTTTTTTGAGTGCGACCATCGCTTGGGGAAATCGCAAAATGATTATCAAAAACTCCCACAAGATGATGGATTTGATGGGGAATTCACCTTATGATTTTGTGATGTCACACACCGAAAATGATTTGGAACGTTTGGAATTATTTGTTCACAGAACTTTCAACGGTCAGGATTTTGCTAGTTTTATTAAAGGTTTGCAGCATATTTACAAAAACCACAACGGTCTTGAAGCTGTTTTCGCCCAACATCAAGAAACGAATTCGATGCAAAAAAGCATTTCTGAATTCAAGAAACTGTTTTTCGAAATCGAACACCAAAACCGAACCCAAAAACATATTTCCGACCCAATGAACGGTTCCGCGGCGAAAAGAATTAATATATTGAATCAGTCAATTAAGGTAGTCTATTTTAATGTATTAATCAATTGAATGATATTAAGTTATCATTATCTAATATTATTTCATTTTGCATTGCAGATATGCTTTCTTGACCATCAAAAGTTAAATCTTCAAAGTCAGCGTCAGTATATCCTATACCTCGAAAATCAAAATAATCTTTTCTCTCTTGAATATCTTCTATGCGTTGTTGTTCATTAGTAGCTGTTGTCCTTGAATAATAAATCCAATTCCATTTAAGGGTAAACCAATCAGTAGTGAATGTTGAAGTTTCTTCAAATCCTTTATACTTTATTGTAACAAAGAATATTCCGCCACGTTCTAATTTTTTATGAGTTACTGTTATACGTTCTATAAGCGAATGTACTAACCGTTTTGTATCTTCGAAATTGGTTGTTAACTTGAATTCATTAATAGCATTTTCAACCTTCATTTTTGCAAATTGATTATCAGCTTCTAATATCTGAACCTTTAAAATATCAATGTTATTTGATAATATTTCAATATCACGTTTAGCTTGTTTATATTTATCATTAATGGCAACATCATCCTCTAATTCAACATCAGTTAATATATTTAAAAGTTTATCCCGTAATTTAATTTTTGTTACTAAATCACCTTCAACTTGAATAAGTTTATTTTTTAAAACAACGCTTTGTTCTGTATTAACAGGTAATGATAGTAATAGATTTTTTAAGTCTTTGCTTAAAAACAAATGTTGAATGATGAAGTTTTCAAATCTAATGATGCTTATACCACGACTATCAGCACATTTGCCCACAGCTTTGCATTTATAAGCACTATCTTTTGTTACTAAACGTTTCTTTCCACGATATTCTAAACCACAATTACCACAATAAACCAACCCATTCAAAAGATAATTAAATTCACTTCTTTTACCCGCTTTTTGTTTATTGTTAATCAAATTTCGATTTACTTTATCAAATGTTTCAATATCAATAATGGCAGGAACATCAGCTTCAATAGTAACTTTATTTCCTTTAGGTTTTTTGTTCCAGACCCTTATCCCTTTATATACTGTATTTTTTAACATATCATAAATAACATTACCTCGCCAAATAATATTTTTGCGTTCAAATGTTGTGGCTTCACGTGTATATTTATCATATCTAATATGAGATGGTTTACCATTGATATTTTTATGCTTTGTTGGAATACCCTCTGCATTTAAAATATTAGCAATGGTATATGTCCCAATGCCACTTAGTGACAATTCAAACATTCTACGAACATTAACAGCTTCAACTTCATCTATTTCATACTTTTTATCAATACCTTTTTTATAACCATAAGGTAAAACACCGTGAGTTAATCCTTTTGAAGCACGTAAATCAAATGTTTCATTAACTTTCTTTCTGGTTTGTTCTGCAAATAATTGATTCGTTAGAGATAATATACCAGTTGCAAATTTAATATTTGGGTCAGTTAAATCAGTTAAAACACCATTTGGATAGTATTTAATATCTTTTTTGTTTACCAGAAATTGAAACATTTGCCAGATATTAGTGTTACGTTCTAATCTTGACTGGTCAATGACATATACAGCTGTTATTTTATCTTTGTCAATATCTTTCAACATTTCAGCAAATGCTGGTCTTTCTTCAATTTCATCTTTAGTTCCAGAAATGCCTTTATCGGTGTAAATCTTATAATTCATACCGAGCTTAATTGCTACTTTGATACCTTTAATTGTTTGGATTTCAATTGAAGTATCTTTACCATCTACTTTTTTACCACTTATTCGAGTATAAATTCCTAACATATAAATCAGCTGTTATTTATAAAGAACACAAATATAGAAAAAATTGATTCAGTTAATTAGTGTCGTGTAAAACAAATTTATTCTTAATTATAATCATAGTAGATTATATTTGCATTAAAATTTAAGTAATTGAAAAATGGAGTTGAATAATACTGATTTGAAGGATTTTCTTGAAAGTAAAGTGCTTCAATACAACACCATAGACTTCATTGAGCCAGACCCTATAAGTGTACCTCATCGTTATTCTCTAAAAGAAGATATTGAGATAGCAGGGTTTCTAGCTTCAAGTATTGCTTGGGGAAATCGTAAGATGATTACTAAAAACGGTCATAGAATGATGGATTTATTAGGTAATTCACCTTATGATTTTGTAATCAACCATAATGATTATCAACTTGAACGATTGGATGGATTTGTTCATAGGACTTTCAATTCTGATGATTTTAAATACTTTATTAAAGCATTAAAATACATTTACACCAATAAAGGTGGACTAGAAAATATTTTCATTCAAAATCAAACCGAAACTTCCCTTCAACCAGCCATTCACGCACTTAATGAAATTTTCTTTGAAATTCCACATTTAACTAGGACAAGAAAACACGTAGCAGACCCAAATAAAGGTTCTGTAGCAAAGAGAATTAATATGTGCCTTAGGTGGTTTGTAAGAAATGATAATACAGGAGTTGATTTAGGGATTTGGAAAAATATTTCTCCATCAAAGTTATCCTGTCCATTAGATGTACATTCTGGTAATGTGGCACGTAAATTGGGTCTTTTGAATCGAAAACAAAATGACTCTAAAGCATTAACCGAACTTGATAATTCATTACGGTTACTAGACCCTAATGACCCCGTTAAATATGATTTTGCACTCTTTGGACTAGGTATTTTTGAAGGTTTTTGATTTAAACTTTATTCTTTTCCATTATTCCTTTTACCTTTTTTACAGTATTTGCCGAAACTTTATAATCTGAATCTGATGCAAGTTTTGCAATCTGTCTTAGGGATAACGTTGGATTTGATTTCATTGCTTTTACAACTCTTTTATGTTTTGAAAGTATTTCATCTTCTGTATCAACAGTTCCAAGAACTCTACCCTTATAAGTATCTGGATTTTTTCTCTTCGCAGCAGCAATCCCTTCTTTTTGACGCTCTAAAAGTGTAGTTTTTTCAAGAGAATTTATCTCGGAAAGTACCGTTATAATCAAGTTGAAGATAGGATTTGGTTTGTTATTTATCATTGATTCTAAACCAAGATTATCGACTTTTACTACTACACCTTTATCAAATAAGAACTTTAATGTTTGAAGTACATTTATAGTATCTCTTCCAGCACGGGAAATATCGTGGAAAGAGACATAGTTAATCGTATTATTTTCAATCGCTTCAAGCAATTTTTTACCGCTTGGTCTATCTCCAAATGGTATTGAGCCACTAATAATATCAACAAATAAAGTTTCATCGGGATGGGCTTTGTATAATTGTCTCAAATTTGATTGTTGACTTGAACTTTGGCGGATGTAGCGTCCTTTTTTCATAGATTAGGAATTTTTGAATAAACCAAAGGTACAAAATTTAGTTTTATTGTGCAAATTTAGGGTGGTATATTTTGTACAATAAATAGTTTTGATTTTACTGGATTCGATTTGGTAGTGGTTGTATAGCGTATAAGTATAATCTAAAAATGCACAATATTAGAAATCCTGCTTAGTTGCATTTTACAATGTTTAGTTTTTTCGTTTTTTATGACTTAATTGATATTTATAGATAAAGGAATCTAAATATGGAAAATCTGAAAATAAAATTGGCAACAGGCAAAATCGTAACGATTGAAGCATTTCATTTTACTAAAACATATGGGGGACTAATTGGTAATCCATCAAAAGAAATAAATCAAGAAATTATTAAAAACATTTCCTACCCAAAAAATTGGGGACAAAGAAGAGCCGTTTTTGATAGAAAGGATTGGTATCTTTCAAGCGAGGTATTAAAACCTATAATTTACTCGGCTTGGCTAACAGCTGAATCAATTGGGGGCAAAGAAAAACACAATGATGAGTGGAACGGTCGTGAGCACAGCCGCCGTCATG
>DAORUG010000068.1:0-15545 GCA_035433125.1 Flavobacterium sp. | reverse complement strand
AGGAGATTTAATAAAAAGTAAAGGAATTACTTTTCAAGGATCCTTGGATATTTTTAATGGTTTAAATCTGCAACCTCCATTCTATTCTGATTGTATAGTTTTTAAAGACAATGGAAAAATACGTTTTAAAGTAACTGGAATATACAATGCTGGTTTCGAGGAATTATTCTATTCAGTTTCTGACAATATTTTAGATAATGATGAAAGACAAATAATGGATGTATTTAAATCAAATTATAAAGAACTACTGGAATGGTGCAATGAACTTTAGAATATATTGTTTTTTTTGATAAATGAATTATTGTTTACAGAACGATTAGAACAATTTAAAATATAAATAATTATGGGTTTTACAATTATACCAAAGTGTAACAATTGTGGATATAGTACAGATTCAATTGCTGTTGGAGGAGGAAGATTTAATCATCTTACGAGATGTGGTGCGCCAGCTTTGAATGTTGAATCCAACGAAATTGAACAAATAAATTTGTATGATTATACAAAAACAGAAATCGTTAAAAAAAGATTTCTTTTCTTTTTTTATAAAAGTGTTACAATCGAAACAAAGAATGAAAAATATACCCCATATTATGAATCTAGTATGTTCATTAATGATTCAGAAATTGGAAGTTATAATTGGAGTAATAAATATTATAAAAAAAATAAAAATTTTTGTCCCAAATGTAAAACCTATAATTTAGATTTTTTAAATGGAGGAATTATGTTTGATTGAAACAATTAATAAACAACAATCCAACGAAAAAAAACTACTATCAACCGCCTTTTTGACTATATAGCGGTTAATTTGAAGTTGGGTGTGCTTGTAATTGTTAATTAAATATTGAGAATCAGGTAATAGCCTTCGCATTAGATTTAGGTATTTGGCTAAATCAAAATATCACTCTCCAAATCTGATTTTTCTATCGTGATATCAAATCCTAATTTTGAAACCAATTCGATAACGAGGTTTTTATACCAGTTTTCTGATTTGGGGTGAATGTAGATTTTCTCGATTAGTTGGTTGATGTCCACATTTATTTTTAGGCCATCATTCAATTTGATGTTGCTTTGGGTAACATCCGAAAGGATGCGAACTTCTCTTTCGTATTGAAAACTTTTTCGCTTGAACAAGAAAGGAAAAAACATATCATCAAACGGAATGTATTCTTTTTTGTAATCAATATAGTTTACTTCGCCAATGTATTGATCGTATTTTTTTTCAGGAACGACCGCGTTTTGCAATCGTCCAATCGTGGATTGAATGGCTAATCCTTCGCTGTTTTGGGTGAAAATTTGCCACATTGCAAAGGATTCATATTCGTTAATGTGCCAACTACTCACAGCTACTTTTTCGCGATGTGATTTGTAATAATTAAGAAATTCGGGATTATTTATGGATAATTTTTTTATTTCCTCGTAGGTTGGTTCGCTAAAAGTACCTTCGTATTGGTCTTCAAATTTGTCCGAACGGGACATAAAAAGTTTCTGTGACATCAGTAAATCGAGAAACTTAGACAAGTCCAAGTATTTCCAAACGACAGTGTCGGGATCTTCAGGAAGTGTTATGTTTTTGTTGTCGAGGTACATTTTGTGAATTAAAAATTAAAAATCCGTCAAAATCTGTGTCTTCGCAAAGCGAATCCGTTTTATCTGTGTTCAATAAAAGAGTCAATATGATGATGAGATTGCTTCGTTCCTCGCAATGACAGATTATTCAAAAGACTGCATCATAACCAATTTGTTATACGTTCCATTCATCGCAATGAGTTCTTCGTGGGTCCCTTGCTCGACGATTTCCCCTTTTTGCATCACCACAATCTTGTCTGCTTTTTGAATAGTCGAAAGTCGGTGCGCAATCACAATCGAAGTCCTGTTTTGCATCATATTTTCCAAGGCAACTTGAACAAATTTTTCGCTTTCAGTATCCAATGCCGATGTAGCTTCGTCCAAAATCATAATCGGAGGATTTTTTAAAACGGCACGAGCAATAGACAATCGTTGTTTTTGTCCACCCGAAAGTTTGTTTCCGCTGTCGCCAATGTTAGTGTGAATGCCAAGCGGTAAATTTTGAACAAATTCATAAGCATTGGCAATTTTCAAGGCCTCGATAATTTCGTCGTCGGTTGCGTCCAATTTTCCGAGTGAAATATTGGCTTTTATAGTATCATTAAATAAAATGCTGTCTTGAGTTACTAAGCCCATCAAACCTCTGAGAGATTGCAAATTCATATCTTTAATGTTGACAGAATCAATAGCAATTGTTCCTTCATTTACATCATAAAAACGAGTCAATAAATTGGCAATCGTGCTTTTTCCGCTTCCCGATTGCCCAACAAGAGCCACGGTTTGTCCTTTTTTTACTTCAAGTGAAAAATGCTGCAAAACGGTTTCTTCTTCATATTTGAAGTTGATATTTTGTATGGAAATTTTTGAATCGAAAGTGTGTTTTTCGACCGCATTTTCTTTGGAAGTGATTTCGTTTTCGACCTCTAAAACTTCAAAAACTCTTTGGGCAGCTGCCAAACCATTTTTCACGGAATACGAAGCTTTAGAAATTGCTTTTGCTGGCGTAAGAATGTTATATGCCAAAGTCAAGTAAACTATAAATGCAGAACCATCTAAGGTTTTATCGACCAAAACCAAATTTCCTCCGTACCAAAGCAAGGTAGCAATGGTTGTGATTCCCATAAACTCGCTTAATGGCGATGCTAAATTGTTTTTGTTTCCTATGCTGTTCGATAGTTTTAGCAATCGTGTGATGGAATCGTTGAACCTGTTTTTGAAAGTGTTTTCGGCATTATAACTTTTTACGACTTTCAATCCACTTAAACTTTCTTCTACAATAGAAATAAGCAAGCCGCTTTCGCTCTGTGCTCTTAACGATTTAGCCTTTAGGTTTTTACCAATTTTTGAAATAATAAATCCCGAAATGGGTATGAAAATTAAAACAAATAAAGTCAGTTTTGCACTAATAATAAACATGGTAATCAGTGCAAATACAATGGTTAATGGTTCTTTTACAACAAGTTCTAAAATAGAAAAAAATGAATTTTGAACTTCGTTGACATCGCCAAGCATTCGAGCCATCACGTCTCCTTTTCTTTTTTCGGAATAATAGGAAATGGGCAATTCGATTATTTTGTCGAACATCGTTTTTCTCAAATCACGCAATACGCCATTTTTCAGGTGCATGATGTGATAGGAAGCCAGATAATTGAACAAGTTTTTTAACAAAAACGTGGAAATGACCAAAACAACCACCAGTAATAATGCAAATTGGGGGCCGCTTCCTTTTGTTAATTCTGAAATTTGATAATACAAGGATTCCTTGCCAAAACGCATAATGCTTCCTATTCCTTCATAAACAGGAGCTTTTTCGATTAGTTTGGTTTTACCAAAAAGCACTTCGAGCATTGGCAATAACGTCAACATCGAGATAGTGCTGAACAAGGCATACAAAATGTTGTAAATCACGTTCCAAACGATATGCGATTGATACGGTTTTGTATAGGGTAATAGTTTTATCAGGTTTTTGTCCATTTATTTTCTGTTGATGTTTTCTGCTATGGCTATGGCTTTTTCCAATTTTTCCAGCAATAGTTTTTTTTCGGGCAATAAAGTTAAATATTCTGCCACTTTGATTTGCTCGTCATTGTCAAGCATTAAATAATTGATTTGTTCTGGAGATTTTTCGCTGCAAAGAATCAAACCAATGGGTTTGTTTTCTCCCTCTTTTTGTTCGTTTTTCTCTAACCAACGAAGATATAATTCCATTTGCCCTTTGTAATTGGCTTTAAATTTTCCTAGTTTCAAATCTATGGCAACCAAACTTTTTAGACCTCGGTGATAAAAAAGCAAATCAATATAAAAATCTTCGTTGTCAATAATTATTCTTTTCTGACGGGCTAAAAAAGCAAATTCGCTACCCATTTCGGTTATAAAATATTGAAGCTGTGCCAAAATGGAACCTTCTAAATCTTTCTCAGAATAACTATCGTGTAAACCTAAAAAGTCTAAAAAATAAGGATCCCGAAAGGCTAAATCGGGACTTATTTTCTTTTCGGTTTCTAATGTTTTTAATTCATTGACGATAGTTTGCTCAGGTTTTTTGCTAATAGCCGTTCTTTCAAAAAGCATACTTTCCATCCGTTCTTGCAAAGTTCGAACACTCCATCTTTCGTGAACTGTCATTTGAATGTAAAACTCTCGTTTTATTGGGTTTTCTATATAAATTAGGGTTCTAATGTGCGACCAACTCAATTGTGCACACACTGTGTGCACAATTGTAACGTCTTGAAAAACAGTATTTAACTTTATAAAACTATGGAGATTCCTTTTGTTAAATCCATTCCCATATCTATTAGATAGGGCAATGCTTAAATTTAGAATAAGTTTCTTCCCATAATCGGCTCTGTCATTTTTTAGAATATCTTCATTGATGGTTTTTCCAATGTTCCAATACAATAAAGTTAATTCTTGATTGACTGTTTTGGCAACAATATGACGCGTTTGGTCTATTAAACCGACAATCGAATTTAATAGTTTTGGAGCGTCATTCGTGTCCAGTTTATCCATTAGCTCAACTGCATAGCTGCAATGATGTTTTTGATTTTGTCATTTAGTACAGCTTCCACTTTCGTGAAATTTTCTACGCTGTCCAATTCGGTGTTTACGCTGATGTAGAATTTAATTTTTGGTTCGGTTCCGCTTGGTCTTGCACAAATTTTCGAACCATCTTCAGTATAATAAATCAACACATCCGATTTTGGAATGTTCATCGTTTCTTCTTCGCCTGTCAATAGATTTTTGGCAACAGATGATTTGTAATCTTCCAACATAATCACACGTTGTCCATTGATTTCTTTCACAGGGTTTTCACGTAAATCAACCATCATTTGATTGATTTGGGCTAAACCTTCCATTCCTTTTTTGGTTATCGAAATCAAATGTTCTTTATAAAAACCGTGTTCTACGTATAATTGTTTTAATTCTTTATAAACTGAACTTCCGTTAGCTTTTACTTGAGCGGCCAATTCGCAAATCAATAAAGTAGCAGCAACCGCATCTTTATCGCGAACGGCATCTCCAACCATAAATCCAAAACTTTCTTCGCCACCGCCAATGAATTCCAATTCTGGAAAATCCTTGATCATTTTGGCAATCCATTTAAAACCTGTTAAACCTACTTTGCATTCCACGCCATAAGCTGTGGCCAATTCCATAATCATTGGAGTGGAAACAATAGTCGAACCTACAAATTGTTTTCCGTTGATTTTGTTTGCTTTTTTCCATTCTTTCAATAGAAATGCAGTCATCAAAATCATCGTTTGATTTCCATTCAATAAAATCATTTTACCTTCGTTATTTCGAACGGCAACACCCAATCTATCGCAATCTGGGTCAGTTCCAACAACAATATCAGCATTGGTTTTGTCTGCCAATGCTAATGCCATAGTCAATGCTTCTGGCTCTTCAGGATTTGGAGATTTCACCGTTGGGAAGTCACCATTTGGAACTCTTTGTTCTTCAACAATATTCACATTTGGATAACCCGCTTGCGCAAAAGTATCGGGAACCAAAGTAATAGAAGTCCCGTGCAAAGAAGTGAAAACAATGTTCAAATTGTTTTTTGCCTCTTGCGAAGTTCCAAAACTTGCATTTTCGATAGTCGATTTTATGAAAGCTTGGTCAATTTCAGAATCTATATATTGAATTAAATTTTCGTTGGCGTCAAACTTAATTTGGTTGTAATTTAAGTTTTCAATAGTGTTGATGATGTCACCATCTTGCGGAGGAACGATTTGTCCACCATCTTCCCAATAAACTTTGTAACCGTTGTATTCCGGTGGATTGTGCGATGCAGTCAAAACAATTCCGCATTGGCAACCCAAATATTTTAGGGCAAAAGACAACTCTGGAGTTGGTCTCAAATCCGAAAATAAATACACTTGAATACCATTTGCAGAGAAAACATCAGCAACTGTTTTAGCCAAAGTTTTACTATTGTGACGACAGTCAAAAGCGATAACTGCTTTTAAAGGTTGGTTTGGAAACGCAATTTTCAAATAATCAGAAAGTCCTTGCGTGCTTTTTCCAAGCGTGTATTTGTTAATGCGATTGTTTCCAACACCCATAACACCACGCATTCCACCAGTTCCGAATTCTAGATTTTTATAAAAACTTTCTTCTAAATCCTTTGGAGAAGAAGTCATCATTTCGATAACTGATGCTTGAGTAGTTGCGTCAAATGTTGGTGTTAACCATTCGTTTACTGCGTCTAAAATGTTTTGTTTGATTTCCATTTTATTTATTTTTTAAAATTTGTATGTCTTTTATATTATTTTTTAAGGTCACAAATTGTGTCCTCAAGTTTTTAATTTATTTCTTTCGAAACTTTATAACGTTCTTCATTATTCTTGGTTCTCAAAATAATTTCGCCAAGAAATCCCGCCAAAAACAATTGTGTTCCTAAAACCATTGTGGTTAGCGAAATGTAAAACCAAGGATTATTGGTAACCAAATCATAAGGTAAATCGTGATACAACTTGTATAATTTCATAAAACCAATAAACCCAGCAGCCAGAAATCCAATAATAAACATTACAGAACCCATTGCTCCAAACAAGTGCATTGGTCTTTTTCCGAATCGGGAAAGAAACCAAATCGTTATTAAATCAAGAAACCCATTGACAAAACGATCCATTCCGAACTTGGTTTCACCGTATTTTCTGGCTTGGTGTTGTACCACTTTTTCGCCAATTTTGCCAAAACCGGCATTTTTTGCCAAAACTGGGATGTAACGGTGCATTTCACCCGAAACTTCCACGTTTTTCACAACAACATTTTTGTAGGCTTTCAATCCGCAATTGAAATCGTTTAATTGTACGCCCGAAGTTTTTCTGGCAGCCCAATTGAATAATTTTGATGGAAGATTTTTGGCAACAACAGAGTCGTATCTTTTCTTTTTCCAACCAGAAACCAAGTCGAAATTTTGAGATGTAATCATTTCGTATAATCCTGGAATTTCTTCTGGACTGTCTTGTAAATCGGCATCCATTGTGATGATGACATCGCCTTGAGCTTTGGCAAAACCAGCGTGTAAGGCTTGGGATTTGCCAAAGTTTTTCATGAAGCGAATGCCTTTTACATTTGGATTTTCGGATGCTAATTCCTCGATAATTGTCCAAGAATTATCAGAACTTCCATCATCTATAAAAATGACTTCGTACGAATAATTGTTCGACTTCATTACCGAAATAATCCAAGTGTACAATTCTTTAATTGATTCGTCTTCGTTAAGAAGAGGAATAAGTATAGATAAATTCATTTATTTTTTATTCTTGAGTAGGTTTGCTTTTAAAGATTAAAGCTAATAATAATCCAAAAAGCGCACTTCCAGCAATACTAAAAGCAGATCCTTTTATTAATTCAAGTGTAGAATATGGACTACTTTCTTGCATTTTTTTAACCGCCTCGTTGATTGCTGATGATGGAGCTCCAAATTTTTCCATCGTTTCAACAGTGTATTTAATGGTAATTTCATTTAATGTGTCTTTTACCGAAGGGTCTATAACATTAAATAGAAGAATATTGAAACTTACAGAAATTAATATCCCAATAACAGCAGAGATAAAATAAGTAGTAAAGGCCTCTTTAAAGGAGAAAATGCCTTTTAATTCTTTTTTGGTTTTTGATAATAAAACTATTCCAATGGTGATGTAAAATAAAAAAATTATAATCCCAAGCCACCATTTTGTAAATAAATTTAAATCGATTGAATAAATAGCAGTTGTAATTAATGCGCTTACAACACCAGTAATTATTCCAAAGGAAACCCCATTTTTCTTTATAATCTCGTTCATAATTGAAAGTTTTTATTTAATAATCTACAAATATAACAATTCCCAATTTATTCAAGGGTAAAATTCGTTTTTTACGTTTATAAAAAAAATCAAACTAAACATTTGATTATTGAAAAATTAGTGTAAATTTGCAGACTCAAAATAAATAATAGGTTTTAAACAAAAAGAGTAGTTGCATTTACACCTTTTTCGAAAGACGAGAAAGCTTCAAAATTAAAACGCTCAAAAAAATAAATAAAATAAAGATGAAAAAAGGAATTCACCCAGAAAATTACAGATTAGTTGCATTTAAAGACATGTCTAATGAAGACGTTTTTATCACTAAATCTACTGCAGATACTAAAGAAACAATCACTGTTGACGGTGTTGAATATCCAGTTGTAAAAATGGAGATCTCTAGAACTTCGCACCCTTTTTACACAGGTAAATCTAAACTTATCGATACTGCAGGACGTATTGATAAATTCAAAACTAAATACGCTAAACACGGTAAATAATATTTATCAGTTTAATAATATAGGAAGTCCCGATTTTATCGGGACTTTTTTTATTTTTATTGCATCCAAAACTTTGTAACTTTGAACTTCTAATGTACGGACAAGTCGCAACTTGTCCCTAACAAAAAATACACTATGAATTATATACTTTTCGACGGGCCAGCCAGAAATGCTTTATTGCCTTTTACTTTCACGCGTCCAGTTGCTGATATTCTTATTGGAATTATGAACATTCGTCAAAAATGGGAAATGCGTTTGGGTTCGACTACGACAACATTAACCGAGGAATATTTGTCCGAAAAATTTCCAATGGTGGAAATGGAGGAAAATATAATGATAAACGCATCCTTTCTTCCTAATGCAATTTTGGTAGAAATGGTCAGTAATCTTTCGTCAAACCAAGCTATTTTTAAGGGAGAGGATGTCATTGCGTTTTTTACTAATGAAAATCAGGAAGCAGTAGATTTTGACACCTATGAAATTATAGAATTCGAAGGAGATTGTATCAGAATTGAGCATACTTATGATATTTTTTCCAAAAATGCTGCTGCGATTAAAGAAGATTTTGAACTTTTAACCGAAGGCCGAAAATCGCAACCCATTCCTAAAAGTGTCAATACCATTGGCAAAGAAAATATATTTATTGAAGAGGGAGCAAAGTTGGAGTTTGTTACGCTGAATGCTACAAATGGACCAATTTATATAGGAAAAGATGCCGAAATTATGGAAGGTTCCGTTATTCGTGGACCTTTTGCTTTATGTGAAGGGGCTATCGTGAAGATGATGGCAAAAATATATGGAGCAACCACCGTTGGGCCTTATTCCAAAATTGGAGGAGAAGTAAATAATGCAGTATTATTTGCCTATTCTAATAAAGGTCACGACGGGTTTTTAGGAAATTCCGTGCTTGGCGAATGGTGTAATATCGGAGCGGATACCAATACTTCTAACTTGAAAAATAATTATGAAGAAGTAAAACTGTGGAATTATGAAACTGAATCTTTTGAAAAAACAGGACTTCAATTTTGTGGATTAATGATGGGTGATCACAGTAAATGCGGGATTAACACCATGTTCAATACGGGAACTGTAGTAGGTGTTAGTGCTAATGTTTTTGGTGCTGGATTTCCACGCAACTTCGTGCCGAGTTTTTCTTGGGGAGGACCAGCAGGAACTACAGTTTATATGACTCGAAAAGCTTTTGAAACCGCTCGATTGGTAATGAGTCGCAGAAATATTGACTTTGATGAAAAAGAAGCCGCCATTTTGCAACACGTTTTTGACGAAACGAAAATTTGGAGGAAAGAGTAAAGTTTCAATACTATTTATTGGCCGCAGATTCACAGATTAAAATTAATCAGCGAATCTGCGGTTTTTATTTTATAAATTATAGAAATATTGTTTGTAAATTTGCAACCTCAATTTTTTGACAACGATTTCATTAATTGAGCGATTTTATGGGAAATAGAAAAAAAGTAGCGTTCTACACGCTAGGTTGCAAGCTGAATTTTTCGGAAACATCTACAATAGCCCGAAGTTTTCAGGACGAAGGTTTTGACCGCGTCGATTTTGAAGAAGTGGCCGATATGTATGTTATCAACACCTGTTCGGTAACTGAAAATGCCGACAAACAATTCAAGCAAGTTGTGCGAAAAGCGATGAAACTCAACGACAAAGCTTTTGTTGCCGCCATTGGTTGTTATGCCCAATTGAAACCAGAAGAATTAGCCAATGTTGACGGAGTTGACTTGGTTTTGGGAGCCACCGAAAAGTTTAAAATTACCGATTACATCAACGATTTATCGAAAAATGATTTTGGCGAAGTGCATTCCTGCGAAATCGAGGAAGCTGATTTTTACGTGGGAAGTTATTCCATTGGCGACAGAACCCGTGCTTTCTTGAAAGTGCAGGACGGCTGCGATTACAAATGTACCTATTGCACGATTCCCTTGGCGAGAGGAATTTCCAGAAGTGATGAATTAGAAAATGTGTTGAAAAATGCCAAAGAAATTTCAGAACAAGGAATCAAAGAAATTGTCTTGACTGGAGTGAATATTGGCGATTATGGTAAGGGAGAATTTGGAAACAAAAAACACGAACATACTTTCTTGGAATTGGTTCAGGAATTGGATAAAGTGGAAGGAATCGAAAGATTAAGAATTTCATCCATCGAACCGAATTTATTAAAGAATGAAACCATAGAATTTGTGTCGAAAAGTAGAACTTTTGTACCGCATTTTCATATTCCGTTGCAATCCGGAAGTAATGAAATCCTGAAGTTGATGAAACGCCGTTACCAACGGGAAATATACACAGAAAGAGTAAATAAAATTCGGGAAGTGATGCCCGATGCTTGCATTGGCGTGGACGTGATTGTTGGTTTTCCTGGTGAAACCGACGAGCATTTCTTGGAAACCTATCATTTTTTGAATGATTTAGACATTTCTTATTTACACGTTTTTACTTATTCGGAACGTGACAATACGGAAGCTGCGGAAATGGAAGGCATTGTTCCTGCCAATGTCCGAGCAAAAAGAAGTAAAATGTTGCGTGGATTATCGGTGAAAAAACGTCGTGCTTTTTATGAAAGCCAAATCGGAACCAACAGAACAGTTCTTTTCGAAAGTGATAATAAAGAAGGTTACATTCACGGATTTACCGAAAATTATGTGCGTGTAAAAACACCTTGGAATCCAGAATTAGCCAATACTTTACAAGAAATTAATTTGACAAAAATTGATGAAGATGGAAGTGTGAGAATGGAGTTCTTGAATATTGAGGTTTAAATTGAATCACAAATTTCTATAAATAATAAAAACCCCTTTTTGTGAGGGGTTTTGTCATTTAAAAGATAAAAACAAATTACGGATTTGTTGACCAAATACTGCTGTTTTTTATAAAAACGCGTCGGTTTAATTTTAATTGTGCGATTATTAATTCGGCCATATCTTCGGACTGCATCACTTTTTCGGGATTGCCATCAGTAAGTTTCAGTTCTATCGCCAAATCTGTGGCGACAGTACTTGGTGTTAGTGCGGTTACACGAATATTGTGTTTTCGAACTTCCTGCATCAACGAATCGGTTAATCCTAAAACTGCAAATTTGGAAGCGCTATAAGCACTTGTCATAGCATTTCCGTTTAGCCCTGCCGTTGAGGAAATATTGATGATATCTCCAGTTTGTTTTTCGATCATACTAGGTAAAACGGCACGAGTTACATAATACGTTCCCATTAAATTTACCTGAATAATACGTTCCCAAGCCGCTGGTTCCAATTCTAAGAATTTTCCAAAAGCTGCAATTCCAGCATTGTTGATCAAAATATCGATGGTTTTGAATTCCGCTAAAGCTTTTTCAACGGCAGCATTTACTGAATTGATATCGGCTACATCGGCAGTTATTGCTAGTGCTTTTACTCTTAAGGAACGTGCTTTTGCGGCTACATTTTCGATTTCGTCTTGAGTACGTGCCAATAAAATCACATTCACTCCTTCTTTGGCCAAAGCCAATGCGATTGCTTTTCCAATACCTTTCCCAGCTCCCGTAATCAGGGCATTTTTATTTTTTAAGTCGTTCATTTTTGCTTTCTTTTTGTTCAAAAACAAAGTTAAGGCATTTGATTTGGCTTGTGGTTGTAAGTAATGTGAAAAAAAAGATAAATTTTATCAAATAGATTATTTCACGGTTTCTACCAAGCGAATGAATTCAGCTTTGTAACCTTCTTCGTCATTCGACAATCCTTCTTTGGCTAGTCTTTTAATGTCTTCCGAAGATTTATTGGGAACCAAATTGGAATCTCTTAATTTCAGTCCAAACCAAGCGACAGCAGCACTGAATTTGAAATCATCCGAAGAATTTTTCAGCGGAGTGGATTTGTTTTCTATCACTTTTACCATTTCGATACTGCTGTCTCCGTCAGGTTTTTTGTAACGGAATTTTATGGTTGCCAGTTCGTCAGAATATTCATTTTCGTTAGCGGCAACTTTAGTGTATTTTAAGTCAGGTTGATTAGTTAGAAATTCGCTTTTTACACCTGTTGGAATCACTTCATACAAAGCGGTAACGGTATGATTGCTTCCCAATTCTCCCGCATCTATAGCATCATTGGTAAAATCTTCGGGACGTAATTTTCTATTTTCGTAACCAATCAATCGATAGGCTTGAACCTGTTTTGGATTGAATTCGATTTGGATTTTCACGTCTTTGGCGATAGCAAACATCGAACCTTTGAATTCTTTTCCCAAGAAGCGGTTGGCTTCCTGAATGTTGTCGATATAGGCATAATTTCCGTTTCCTTTGTCTGCTAAAGTTTCCATTTTGCTGTCTTTGTAATTCCCCATTCCATAACCCAAGCAAGTCAAGAAAACACCCGATTTTCTTTTTTCTTCGATTAAGGTTTGCATATCGGTATTGGACGAAGCGCCTACGTTGAAATCGCCGTCAGTAGCCAAAATTACTCTGTTGTTTCCTCCTTTGATAAAGTTTTCTTGCGCTAATTTATAAGCTAATTCTATTCCTGCTCCTCCAGCCGTGCTTCCTCCAGCATTGAGTTTTTCTAAAGCATCAATAATGGTTTGTTTTTCATCTCCAGTGGTGGGAGGTAAAACCATTCCTGCTGCTCCAGCATAAACCACAATGGCTACTTTGTCTTTTTTTCGGAGTTCGTTTACCAAAATTTTCAATGATTGTTTCAGTAATGGTAATTTGTTGGCATCGCTCATCGAACCCGAAACGTCAATTAAGAAAACCAAGTTGGAAGCAGGTAGAATTTCCGTTGGGATATTTTTGCCTTGCAAACCAATTTTTAGCAATTGGTGTTTTGGATTCCAAGGACAATCGCTGTATTCGGTGTTAATTGAAAACGGATGTTGGTCTTGTGGTTGAGGATATTTATACTTGAAAAAATTCATCATTTCTTCGACTCTCACAGCATCTTTTGGTACAGACTGCCCATTGTTGATAAATCGTCTTACGTTGGTATACGAAGCATTGTCTACATCAATAGAGAAAGTAGAAAGTGGTGCTGATTTTGGGCTTTCAAACTGATTTTCTACAAAGTTGTCATAGTCTTCTTGAGAAACCTCGATCTGTTTTGGAGTAATTATTGAGTCTTTTGTTTTACTGTTTTTGTCCAGTTTTTTGAGTCTTTTTTCTAGTTCTTTTTTAGAAATATTTTGATAAGTTCCGTTTTTTGTTGTTAGGATGATGACACCATTTGATGCTCGACTTCCGTATAAAGAAGTTGCTGCTGCGTCTTTAAGTACGTCTATACTTTTAACGTTTTCGGGTTTTAATTGTTTGAAATCTCCAGCATTTACAGGAACTCCATCAATAATGTATAAAGGATCGTTCGATTTTGAAATGGATGCGCTCCCTCGGATAGCTATTGTTGGAGATGCTCCCGGTGAACCTTGGCTTAAATATCCAGAATTGTTGGTGATTTGAACTCCAGCAACTTTTCCTTGAAGGGCTTGATTTATTGAATATGAATTATTTGAATTGTTAAGGTTAGATGCTAAACCACTGCCAACTGATGCAACACTCATTACTTCTTTGGTGCGATTTTTCTTTTTTGACATCCCATAACCTACAACGACTACTTCATTCAATGCTTGACTTGCAGCTTGCATTTTAAAATTTAAAACATCTGATTTTTCAACAGTGGCGTATCCATTTTCAAAGCCTACATATTGAAAAACTAATGTATCTCCTTTCTCAGCTTGAATGCTAAATTTCCCATCATAATTTGTTGATGTTGATTTATTTGTTCCTTTTATAGATACATTACCACCCGGAAGAGGAAGATTTGTTTCGTCGGTAACTATTCCTGAAATAGTTCTAGTTTTAGCATCATACGTTGAGGTGATTTTAGCTTTAGCATTATTTTCTTCTAAAGCAATGGCTTCGACTTTCATAGCACTTATGGTTGCTTCTTTGTCTTTGTTAAGTTCAATTTCTTTTGATTTTACGCTTGCCACGGATTCAATCTCACGATTTACTTCCGAAATTGTATCTAAAACAACCAAAGGAGTTTGTTTTGAAATTTGTTTTTTCAGAATAACTTCGGCATCCGGTTTGATGATTTCGGATGGTTTTTCAGTTGTAATTGTATCTTGTTTTTCTTGAATAACCACATTGTTTTCTTTCGTTCCGTTTGGAGCGATTATTTTTGATTCGGGTTTAAGAAATTGGTAACCCAAAGAAAAAAACAATAGGAGTGAAGCAGCAACAGCCCATTTTTTCCAAAGTACAATGGCTTTTTTATCTTCTTTTTTGTCGAGTTTTTCTTCTACACGCATCCATACTTTTTCGAATGCCGGAAAGTCTTTTTCTTCTGCTTTTTGGGAAGCATTTTTTATTTTTTCGAATATTTTATCTTGATTTTCCATGACTATCTCGCTTTTTGGTAATACAAATTGTTTACTAATTCCTTTAGCTTGGTTTTCGAAGCATTCAATTGTGATTTGGATGTGCCTTCGGAAATGTTGAGCATAATCGCAATTTCTTTGTGACCATATCCTTCGATAACGAAAAGATTAAAAATAGTCTTGCAGCCTTCGGGAATGTGATTGAGCAAATTCAGTAAATCTTCCTCTTCAAGTTCCGTTACTTCATCCGTAAAAGGTTGCGAAAGAGTTTTGACATCATCGAGATACAAATTGAAATTGGTGTTTTTCTTGATGGTTGCCAAACAATGATTGACTGTAATTTTTCGGGACCAGGCTTCAAAAGCACCACACTCTTTGAGCTGGTCGAGTTTTGTAAAAATAGTATAGAAAGCATCGGCCAAGGCTTCTTCTATTTCTTCTTCTTTCTTTAGGTAACGCTTGCAAGTGCGGTACAGTTTTGGAGCCATAAGCTCATACACTTGACGCTGGGCATCGCGGTGCATTTTTTTGCAATCAGAAATTAAGTTTTCGTTTATCACAATTGTTGTCTTTCTACTAAAGAGAATTAAAAAGAGAAAAAGGTTGGGAGCAGATTAAAATATTTTTTAATAAAATGCTTTGAAAGATTATTTGTGGCTATTGTGTTTAGTATAATTTCACACAAATTTCACGAATTTACACAAATTCAAGATAAAGATTTAGGCAAATTTCACAAATAATAATTTAAAATCTAATTTGTGTAAATCTGTGTAATTCGTGTCTGTTTTTTAATCTTATATAATTTTGTGTAGCTCTG
>DAORUG010000067.1:0-15668 GCA_035433125.1 Flavobacterium sp. | reverse complement strand
TTCCGGCTCCAAAAATTACGATTCTTCCTTTTTCAAGATGACGGTCGGCTCTTCTTTTTATATAAGGTTCTGCAATAGATTCCATTTTTAGTGCAGTTTGCAAACGAGTTTTCATCCCTTTGTCTTCTAATGCACCTTGCAATGCCATTCCGTTAATTACAGTCGCCAACATTCCCATATAATCGCCTTGAACACGATCCATACCATTGCTAGCACCAGCAACTCCTCTAAAAATATTTCCTCCGCCAATTACAATGGCAATCTCAACTCCTTTTTCATGAACTTTTTTAATTTCATTAGCATATTCAGCTAATCTTGCAGGGTCAATACCATATTGTCTATCGCCCATTAAAGCTTCGCCACTTAATTTAAGAAGAATTCTTTTATATTTCATTTTTGATATTATTTAAAATTTGGAGTCTTGCTTTCGCATGCTCAAGACTTGGTTTGTTGAGTTGTGCAAATATAGTTATAATCTGTTTTTTTAAAATAATCTTTTTTAAAATAATTCTTGATTTTTTTAGTCTATTTAGGTAAAATATTTTTTTTTTATAAAATAAATTGTAATTTTGTAATCTCAACCAAATCTACTATTGCGCTTTACTTTTATTATTGGTGTTTAAATATTGTTTAACAATTAAAAAACATCCAAATGAAAGAGTTATTTGAAAAATTCTACGAGTATGTTTCTACCATTCTTTTCGGTGGTAAAAACACAAGTCATTATTAATTAATGTCGTTGTATATTAATTACACTCATATTTAGAGTATGGTATAAAAATATTTTAAATTTTGAAAAACACATTATTATAAAATTATGTGTTTTATATTTTGGATTGAAGTTTAGCTAGACAAACTTTGTTCGAATAAAGTTATATCAATAGCTTTGTCAACTTCATAGTCGCCAATTTTTGTTCTTCGCAATGCTATTAAGTGCGAACCAGAATTGATTGCTTTTCCAAAATCGTAAGCTAAAGAACGTATATAAGTTCCTTTGCTACAAACGACCCTAAAATCGACTTCAGGAAGCGAAATTCTAGTAATTTCGAATTCGTGAATGGTAGTTTTTCGGCTCGCTATTTCTACAAATTCTCCAGCACGAGCGTGCTCATAAAGACGGATTCCGTCTTTTTTTATGGCCGAAAATACAGGTGGTTTTTGGTCAATTTCTCCCAAAAATTGCTTCACCGTTTCGTGAACTAAAGATTCATTAATATGTGAAATGTCGAAAGTTTGATCTATTTCAGTTTCTAAATCATAAGATGGAGTAGTGGCTCCAATGAAGAAAGTTCCAGTATATTCTTTGGCTTGACCTTGTAATTCAGTGATTCTTTTGGTGAATTTACCCGTGCAAACCAGTAATAATCCACTGGCTAATGGGTCTAAAGTTCCAGCATGACCAATTTTGAATTTTTTAGGAAGCCCCGCCTTATTGATTAAAGCATATTTCATTTTATTGACTGCCTGAAAAGAAGTCCAATGCAAAGGCTTGTCAATTAAGATGATTTGTCCGTTTAGGTAATCTTCGACAGTTTTCAAGGCGATTTATTTTATATATGAAAAGTAAATCAACAAGAATGTTCCCATAATGATTCGGTACCAACCCCAAGGTTTAAAACCAAATTTGTTAATGATTCCAATAAAAAATTTGATGGCTAGAATGGCAACAATAAAAGCCACTACATTACCCATTAAAAACATCATGATATTATCATTTGATTTTAAAATCAGTTCATAGCCTTTCATTTGCGAAGTTTCATAAGTTTTTAGAAACACCGAGTAACAAGTAACCGCTAACATCGTTGGAACCGCCAGAAAAAACGAAAATTCCGCAGCTGTATTCCGCGATAATCCTTGTTGCATACCGCCAATTATGGAAGCTGCAGACCGACTTGTTCCGGGCATCATTGCCAAACATTGCCAAAAACCAATGGCAACGGCTTTTTTTATAGTAATATCTTCTTCATTTATAATTGTAGTTTTATCTTTAAAATGTTGGTCAACAAAAAGCAAAACTACACCTCCAACAATCAGCACAACGGCAATTGGGATTGGGTCTCCAAGAACAGCTTCAATTTTGTAGTCGAATAATTTTCCTAAAACCAAGGCTGGGATTACGGCAAATGCCAATTTAGTATAAAAATTCATTCCGATTTTTAGCGTAGGAAAAGCCAAGAATTTCTTCCAATACAAAGCCACAACGGCTAAAATAGCACCAAATTGAATCGAAACCTGAAAAAGTTTCACAAAATCGTCTTCTTGAATTCCGAAATAAGAACTTGTGAAAATCATATGTGCTGTGGAAGAAATAGGAAGATATTCGGTTAATCCTTCGACAATAGCAATAATAATAGCTTGGAGTGTATTCATGTTTGATTGTAGATTTGCTTCGCCAGTTCGCTGACGCTCGGATCAGATTGTAGATTTCAGATTTCATTTGTGCTAACTGAACACTGAATTCTGTACACTGCTAACTATTTTTTTTGGTTTTTAAGAATGGCATAAATGGTGATTCCAAAACCAATTAAAACGGTTGTTGGAGCCAAACGAATTCTTCTGAAATTAAATATTTCTTCGTTAAATACATTTGGGTCATCGCTGCCACCGCCTGACATCAATATAAATCCTAGCGTAATTACGGCAATACCAATAAGTAGAATAATGTAATTTGTTTTCTCAAAAAGAAATTCGTGTTTTTGCTCTTGTTTCTGTTCTTGTTTTTTCATTTTCTACTTTCTAGTATAAATCGTCAGTTCTTAAATTCAAAAATCGTTGAGTTGCAAAATAAGTGCTTATCCAAGTAATCAAAACACCTAAGCCGAAAACTAGTAACAACACTATAGCAACAAGCAATTTATCGTCTAGAATTCCTAAACTAGGAAAATTTGTTTGAAGATAAATCAAAACGCCAATTAGCGCAATAATTGCTAATCCCGCGCCAATCATACCTAATTTTATGCTTCGCATTACAAATGGTTTTCTAATAAATGCTTTTGTAGCACCCACCATTTGCATGGTTTTGATTATAAAT
This sequence comes from Flavobacterium sp., assembly GCA_035433125.1. GTDB lineage: Bacteria > Bacteroidota > Bacteroidia > Flavobacteriales > Flavobacteriaceae > Flavobacterium. The sequence goes on along the minus strand of DAORUG010000067.1, from coordinate 12,637 downwards.
CGGTGAGAATAAATCGATAAACGCAAAGAACTATTAATCAATAAAACTGCAATAACGGTCAGGAAACCACTAATTATCAAGATCCACATACTTACTTTTTTGATGTTGTCATTGACTAAATTCACCAATTGTTTGTCATAAACTATATCCGAAACCATCGGGTTTTTATGTAAATAACTTTCAATTTTTGCAATACTGTCTTTTTCAACATAATCAGCTTTCAAGTGAATGTCATAAGAATTTTGTAAAGGATTTGTCCCCAAGAAGGTCATGAAATCTTCACCAATAATATCAGTATGTTCTTTTGCAGCTTGTTCTTTAGAAACATAAACAAACGATTTGGTGAACTTGGCCACTTTTAAATCTTTTGCAAAAGCTTTAAGAATAGTGTCATTTGCATCGTTCTTGAAAAACACGGTCATAGCAATTTCTTCCCTGAAATTGTTCGCTAGTTTTTGAGAATTTATAATAAAAAAGCCAAGAATTCCTAAAAGGAACAAAACCAAGAAGACACTTAGTACAACGGAAAAATAGGAGGAGATTAACCTGCGTTTTTGAAATTTATCAAAGTTAGAAGCCATAGTTTATTGGAATTATGGGGTAAAAATAACAAACAATTTCTTTATTTAAAGTTAATAACGCTCAAACTTTCAACTTTCGTACAATAAATGTAAATTTGCCACTCAATTTTTACAGCCCTTTTAAGATTCAAAACCTTGCAATGGGTTTAAAATAAAACATACAATGAAATACAATCCGAACGAAATCGAAGCCAAATGGCAAACCTATTGGGCCGAAAATCAAACTTTTGCAGCCTCAAATACTTCCGAAAAACCAAAATATTATGTTTTAGATATGTTTCCTTATCCTTCTGGAGCAGGATTGCACGTGGGACATCCGTTGGGTTACATCGCTTCGGATGTGTATTCGAGATACAAAAGACATCGCGGATTCAATGTTTTGCATCCAATGGGTTACGATAGTTTTGGATTGCCAGCCGAGCAATATGCGATACAAACGGGGCAACGTCCGGAAGACACGACTTCGGTAAATATTGACGGAGGCGTGGACAAAGAAGGAAATAAAATTGCCGGTTACCGAAAACAACTCGATAAAATTGGATTTTCATTCGATTGGAGCCGAGAAGTACGTACTTCAAATCCGGATTATTACAAACACACACAGTGGATTTTCATCCAATTATTCAATTCCTGGTACAATAAAAACACGGACAAAGCCGAGGATATTTCGACCTTGGTTTCTGTTTTCGAAAAAGAAGGAAATGCGAACTTAAATGCAGTTTGCGACGATAATATCGTTGGTTTTTTGTCAAGCGAATGGAACGCATTTTCGTCAGAGGAACAACAAAAAATACTATTACAATATAGATTAACCTATTTAGCGGAAACCGAAGTGAATTGGTGTCCCGGATTGGGAACGGTTTTGGCCAATGACGAAATCGTAAACGGCGTTTCAGAACGTGGCGGTTTCCCCGTGATTCGCAAGAAAATGACTCAATGGAGTATGCGAATTTCTGCTTATGCCGAACGTTTACTTCAAGGTTTAGACACAATTGATTGGAGCGAAAGCATCAAGGAAAGCCAAAGAAACTGGATTGGAAAATCGGTTGGAGCGATGGTTTCTTTTAAATTGAAAAACCACGAAGCAAATATTGACGTATTCACGACTCGTCCCGACACGATTTTTGGAGTTACCTTTATGACATTGGCACCAGAACACGAATTGGTGGCTCAAATCACAACTCCGGAACAAAAAGCGGAAGTGGAAGCCTACATCGAAAAAACCGCAAAACGTTCCGAAAGAGAGCGTATGGCGGATGTAAAAACTATTTCGGGAGTTTTCACGGGAGCTTATGCAGAGCATCCGTTTACCAAAGAACCAATTCCGGTTTGGATTGGGGATTATGTTCTCGCAGGTTACGGAACTGGTGCTGTTATGGCGGTTCCTTGCGGCGACGAAAGAGATTATGCTTTTGCGAATTTCTTCAAAGGACAAAACGGAATGCAAGAAATCAAGAACATTTTTGCTAATGTTGATATTTCCAAAGAAGCTTTTGGTTCTAAAGACAATGTTGAAATTGCTAATTCTGATTTCCTAAACGGATTGAATTACAAAGAAGCGACCAAGAAAGTCATCGCTGAACTCGAAAAAATAAACCAAGGAAAAGGAAAAATCAATTACCGTTTGCGTGATGCGGTTTTCTCCCGCCAAAGATATTGGGGAGAACCATTCCCGGTATATTACGTGAATGGCTTGCCACAAATGATTGATGCGAAACATTTGCCAATCGTGTTGCCGGAAGTAGAGAAATATTTGCCAACCGAAGACGGATTACCGCCTTTAGGAAATGCAACAGTTTGGGCTTGGGACAGTTTGCAGTGTTCAGTGGTCAGTACTCAGTTGATTGACAATAAAACAATATTTCCTCTTGAGTTGAATACAATGCCGGGTTGGGCGGGAAGTTCTTGGTATTGGATGCGTTATATGGATGCACACAACGACGGAGAATTTGCTAGCAAAGAAGCACTCAAATATTGGGAAAGCGTGGATTTATACATTGGCGGAAGCGAACACGCAACCGGTCACTTATTGTATTCTCGTTTTTGGAACAAATTTCTGAAAGACAAAGGTTTTGCACCAACCGAAGAACCATTCAAGAAACTCATTAATCAGGGGATGATTTTGGGATTGTCTGCGATTATCTATAGAATTGAAGTATCAATACTCGGATTCTCTAAAATTGTAATTAATGAAAAGGGAGAAAAAGAAATAACTTTTGATGGAACTGTTATCGATTCTATTGAGAAAGAATTATTTGTTTCTAAAGAAATATTAGCAAGCACTTTAGGTTTGAAAAATTTAAAAGAATTTGGAGCAGGAGGTTTTAATAAATTATATGCAGAAATTCCAAATAAAGGCCAATTAATAAATTATATATATGATAATTTTGGTTTTTCTGAAGAAATAATTAGTGATGTAATTGAAGGAAAAAAACTTTTGGAAATTAAAGCATTTCCTTTGAGTGTTGATGTTGGAAATGTTAATCTCTCGGATGAAATTATTGATTTAGATGTTCTAAAAAAATGGTCAGGATGGGAGAATGCAAAATTCTTATTAGATAATGATAAATTGATTTCTGAAAGAGTTGTTGAAAAAATGTCGAAATCGAAATACAATGTCGTAACGCCAGATGATATTTGTAACGAATACGGAGCCGATACATTGCGTTTGTATGAAATGTTTTTAGGACCTTTGGAACAAGCGAAACCTTGGAACACGGCAGGAATTTCGGGAGTTTTTGGTTTTCTTAAAAAATTATGGCGTTTGTATTTTGACGAAAATGGTTCAATTGTCACTAACAACGAACCAACAAAAGACAACTTAAAATCATTGCACAAAACCATCAAAAAAGTGGCGGAAGATATTGAAGGTTTCTCTTTCAATACTTCGGTTTCGCAGTTTATGATTTGCGTGAATGAATTGTCAACTCAAAATTGTCATTCTCGTGCGATTTTAGAACCATTAGCGATTTTGATTTCGTCTTATGCGCCACACATCGCAGAGGAATTATGGTTTCAATTAGGGAATTCAGGTTCGATTTCAACGGTAGCTTTTCCAATATTGGATGAAAAACATTTGGTTGAAAGTAGCAAGGAATATCCAGTTTCTTTCAACGGAAAAATGCGTTTCACAATCGAATTGTCATTGGATTTGACCGTTCCTGAAATTCAGGAAATCATTATGAAAGACGAAAGAACCTTGAAACAATTGGACGGAAAAACGCCAAATAAAATAATCATCGTTCCTGGAAAAGTAATTAATTTGGTAGGATAAATAAAAACCCTATTTTTCAACCACAAATTACACAAATTTTCACAAATCAATTTGCGGAAATTTGTGTAATTTGTGGTTGTTTTTTTAGTCAATAGCAAGAATTAATTAGTATAATTCCGATTTGTGTAAATTGGTTCGATTGAAGTGGTCAACATATTCTACTCCAATTTGTCACCCTGAAAGGGTCTCAACATTCGAGGGCAATCTATTATAGACGCTTCCAGCGTGACAAATAACAAGAATAAATTTAGCATCAATTTAACGAATGCCAAATTGACATTTTCTAAATTTGGTTTAGAATTTGATAGACTACGTTTAAACAAATAAAAAATAAAAATATGGGAATGGGATATATGCTTTTAGCAGGTTTAATTATGCTAGGGAGCTGGTTAGTAAGCTCAAGATTAAAAAGTAAATTCGAATTATACTCCAAATTGCATTTGCAAAACGGAATGTCGGGACGTGAAATTGCCGAAAAAATGCTCGCCGATCACGGAATTCGTGATGTAAAAGTGATCTCGGTTGAGGGACAATTGACCGACCATTACAATCCTGCAGATAAAACAGTGAATTTGAGTGAGGCAGTTTACAACCAAAGAAATGCGGCTGCGGCAGCGGTTGCGGCTCACGAATGTGGTCACGCTGTGCAACACGCCACAGCTTATAGTTGGTTGACTTTGCGTTCGCAATTGGTCCCGATAGTTAATGTGGCTTCGTCATATATGCAATGGATTTTGTTGGCTGGAATATTGATGATTAAAACTTTTCCATCGCTATTGTTGATAGGAATTGTAATTTTTGCAGCTACAACTTTGTTTTCAATAGTTACTTTGCCTGTAGAATACGATGCGAGTAATCGCGCCTTGGCTTGGTTAGAAAACAAAAGAATGTTGACACAACAAGAACAAGCTGGAGCAAAAGACGCCTTAAAATGGGCTGCCAGAACGTATGTAGTAGCCGCTTTAGGTTCGATTGCCACTTTGTTGTATTACGTTTCGATTTATATGGGCGGAAGAAGGGAATAGAAAATCCCAATAGCTTAAATTCCAAATTCCAATAACTTTACAGTCCATTGGAGTTTGGATTTTTTTATGCCTTTATTTTTGAAATCGCCATTGGTTTTTTGGAGCTAAAACAAAAATTCCAAATCGCAACTTTATTCGTTGGATTTGGAATTTAAAATATTTTGGATTTAGGTATTTTTATTTTCCTTTATTGGCTTCTGAAATATATTTTTCTAAAGCCATTGTCATTGACGGTGTTTCAGGAGTTGGAGCAAGAATATCTATTCTCAGTCCTTTTTCCAAAGCCGCTTTTTGAGTTGTGCTTCCGAAAACTGCAATTCTGGTATTGTTTTGTTCGAAATCCGGAAAATTGCTAAACAATGATTTTATTCCTGATGGACTAAAGAAAGCCAGTACATCATAATAAACATCAGCTAAGTCAGATAAGTCACTTACCACTGTTTTGTAAAAAATAGCCTGAGTCCAATCGACTTTAAGATTGTTTAATGTTATTGGCGCATCAGCATTCAATTGGTCTGAAGCGGGCAATAAGAATTTTTCGTCTTTGTACTTTTTGATAAGAGGAGATAAATCGGCGAAATCTTTTGGGCCAACGTAAATTTTGCGTTTACGATACACTACATATTTTTGCAAATAAAATGCGATTGCTTCTGATTGACAAAAATATTTCAATCCCTCGGGAACTTTATAGCGCATCTCATCTGCCACTCTAAAGAAGTGATCTACAGCGTTTTTACTCGTCAAAATGATGGCTGTAAAATGATTTAGATCGATTTTTTGAAGTCTAATCTCTTTAGCATTGACTCCTTCTACGTGGATAAAAGGTCTAAAGTCAACTTTTACTTTATGCTTATTTTGAAGTTCAAAGTAAGGGGAATTTTCCACTTTAGGCTCGGGCTGTGACACCAAAATTGTTTTTACTTTCATATTTGACATTTTCTAAGCAATACCTTTTGTGAACCAATAATACATGAAATAATAAGGTCCTATTTCGAGAGCGCAAAGATATAAAATAAAATAAAACAACTTACTAAATATTATATTTTGATAATTTTTTATTGACACTAGATAGGTTAAAATGCACGATAACAATACAATAGCAATAAGTACAGCCATAAAATTTCTTGAAACAGCGTCGTTATAGAACAAAATGATGTTAAAAGGCAATAAGAATATACCTATGTAAGTCCTGAAAACAACTTTCTGAAGGTTGAATTGTTCAACAACCTCTTCGATATCGAAAGCATTAGCAATGATTTTTTCGATCAAAAATTTTGATAAAACGAAGTAAATCAGGAAAGTAATGATTTGGATAAACAAAATCCAATCTGTTTTTGAAGCATAGCCAAACTGAGAAAGCGAAATTTGAATAAAAAAAGCAAATGAAATAAGTTGTACCAAAAATAACGCTACGGTAAAACTACTATTGAGGTGACTTCCGTCTTTGTAAACATTAATGTATTTATCGGAATAAATTAATTTTGCAAAGTCGGCAAATCGATTTTCAAAAGCCGATTTTGTTATTGCAATGGTGGCAAATGAAATGACAAACAAGATTGTTGCCCAATCTTTGTTCTCGATTATTCTAAAATGAAGTAGATTATCAATCATATTGGCGCAAAATTACTAATTTTTATTTCATTATTTTCATTATAACATAATTATGAAATTGATGTGAATTAAAAAGACAAATTCATTGGGTGAATGGCACTCTAAATTCCTAAAATATATACAATTATTCCCTTTGCATAGGAATCAAATCGTATAAAAAGTTTACTTTTGCGGTGAAATTAATCGAAAATATGAATGATTGTATTGTTATAATTCCTACCTATAACGAAATTGAGAATATAGAAAGCATCATTAGGGCTGTGCTTTCTCAACATAAACCATTTCATGTCCTTGTTATTGATGACAATTCGCCAGATCATACTGCAGAAAAAGTAAGTTTGCTTCAATCTGAATTTGAGGGAAGATTGTTTTTAGAAAAAAGAATCGGAAAATTAGGTTTGGGAACCGCTTACGTACACGGTTTTAGATGGGCTTTGGAGCGTAAATACAATTATGTTTTCGAAATGGACGCTGATTTTTCTCATAATCCAAACGACTTAGAAAAGCTGTATGATGCTTGTCATTTTGGAGGTGCAGATTTAGCTATTGGTTCCCGATATGCAACAGGTGTCAATGTTGTAAACTGGCCTTTGAGTCGGGTTTTAATGTCTTATTTTGCCTCCGTTTATGTTCGATTTATAACTGGAATGCAAATTCATGATGCCACAGCCGGGTTCATTTGCTATAAAAGCGAAGTTTTGGTTGGAATCAATTTAGATAAAATAAAATTTGTGGGCTATGCTTTTCAAATTGAAATGAAATACAGAACTTTTTGCAAAAATTTTAAAATTGTAGAAGTGCCAATTATTTTTACCGACAGAACAAAAGGACAATCCAAGATGAGCAGCGCCATTTTTAAAGAAGCTGTTTTAGGAGTTATCGCTTTACGTTTAAAAAAATTATTTAACACCTTATAAAAGGACTTACAATGAATAAGGTTTTAATCAAAAATGCCAAAATAGTAAACGAAGGAACTATTTTTGAAGGCGATGTTTTAATCGAAAATGACATAATTGTCGAAATTTCGGAAAGCATCAGCGCAAAATCATCCGAATGTAAGATAATTGATGCCGAAGGGAATTATTTAATCCCTGGTGCCATAGACGATCAAGTGCATTTTAGAGAACCAGGATTAACGCACAAAGGAGATGTCGAATCGGAGTCAAGAGCTGCTGTTGCTGGAGGAATCACTTCGTTTATCGAACAACCCAACACAGTTCCCAATGCGGTAACTCAAGAAATCTTAGAAGTGAAATATCAAATTGCAGCCGAGAAATCTTTTGCGAATTATTCGTTTATGATGGGTGCAACCAATGATAATCTCGATGAGGTTCTAAAAACAAATCCGAAGAATGTTGCCGGAATAAAAATATTTTTGGGTTCATCGACAGGAAATATGCTGGTGGATAATGAAGAAGTTTTAGAAAAAATATTTTCAAGCACACCCATGTTGATTGCTGTGCATTGTGAGGACGAAACGACGATAAAAAACAACTTAGAAAAATTCAAAGCCGAGTTTGGCGAAGACATTCCGGTAACTGCGCATCATCTGATTCGAAGTGAAGAAGCTTGTTATATTTCGTCTTCCAAAGCGATAGCTTTAGCCAAAAAAACTGGAGCAAGATTGCATGTTTTTCATCTTTCGACAGCCAAAGAGATGGATTTGTTTACCAATAAAATCCCATTGGAAGAAAAGAAAATCACTGCCGAAGTTTGTGTGCATCATTTATGGTTTTCCAATGATGATTATGCAACCAAAGGCAATCTTATCAAATGGAATCCTGCAGTAAAAACTGCCAATGACAGAAAAGTGTTGTGGGAAGCCCTAATCGACGGTAGAATTGATGTGATTGCAACAGATCACGCGCCGCACACTTTAGAAGAAAAAAAACAATCCTATTTGAAAGCTCCTTCTGGCGGACCACTAGTGCAACACGCTGTTGTGGCTATGTTTGAAGCCTTTCATCAAGGGAAAATCAGCATTGAAAAAATTGTGGAGAAAATGTGTCACAATCCCGCCAAAATTTTCAAAATCGAAAAACGTGGTTTTATCAAAGAAGGCTATTTTGCCGATTTGGTTATCGTGAATTCTGGTTTGCCTTGGAGTGTGAAAAAAGAAAATATTTTAGCAAAATGTGGCTGGTCACCGTTTGAAGGTTTTACTTTTAAATCTCGAATTACGCATACTTTTGTAAACGGACAATTGGTTTATTCTGCTTTCAAAGTAAAAGACATTCGAGCTGGAAAACGATTATTGTTCGATAGAAATTAAAAGTAGATGAAAAAAATAATACCATTTATTATTGTTTTGATTGTTCTTGCAGGCTGTAAAAAAGAGCTGGTCAAAGAACCAAAACGTCTTATCGAAAAAGAGAAAATGGTAAATATTATGTATGATTTGTCACTTTTGGAAGCCATGAAAGTAGAAAATCCAGGTCTAATGGACTCCATTAAATACACATCGAACCAATACATTTATAAAAAATATAAAATTGATAGTGTTCAATTTGCACAAAGCAATATTTATTATGCTGCTGATTACAAAGAATACGAAAAAATGTACAATCAGATTAAAACTCGATTGGATAAGGAAAAAACACAGGTTAATTCTTTGATGAAGGCCATAGCCAAGAAAGAAATGCAAAAGGCAAAGGCCAAGAAAAAACTAAAAGAAAAGAAAGTAGCGGATTCAATAAAAAAAGCAAAGCAAAATCTGAACTTAAAAAAACAAACCGATTCGATTAAAAAAGCAAACCAACTCAAAGCTTCAAAATCATCAGATACATTAAAGAAAGTAAAAAAATAAGGAATTATAAACTTGAATTTTCTTTTATATATTGATGAATATTCAAAAAATCTACCTTTAATGTATTTTTAATTTTTTCGTTTGAATATGAAGTTTTTGAATAAGAGGCGATAGCCGTTTCTTTATCTAATATTCTTTTTGTTCGAAAAAAGGTCGAAAAAAACCAATCTACTCTCCATATGATTCCTGTTACAAAAGGACTAACATAAACTGAAGGCCTTTTGACTTTGAGTACATCGGCCATTGAATTAAATAATTCCTGAAAGCTAATAGTATTGGCAACCAGAGCAAATCGCTCGTTTTTTACTTCGCTTTTCATCAGTTGTACCATCAGTTGCACTACATCGGTCACGGCTATAAATCCTGTAGATCCTTTGAAATAGAAAGGGAATCCGTTTTCTATTTTCTTAAAAAAAATCCCGCTTCCTTCTCCCCAAATTCTTGGTCCAAGAATAACTCCTGGATTAACAATTACACTATTTAAACCTTCTTGTTGCCCTCGCCAAATTTCCATTTCGGCTCCAAATTTAGAAATAGCATAATCACTATGTGATTTTTCGGGATTCCATTCAGTTTCTTCAGTGATGATTTTTTCATTCTCTTTCAAGTCGCCAAGAGCAGCAATGGAACTTATAAAACAAAGTTTTTTTACGTTTTGGGCAAGACAAAAATTAACTATGTTGGCAGTTCCTTCAATATTTGTCTTCCGAATTAAATCTTCATCTTTTGGGTCGAATGAAATAAAAGCTGCACAATGGTAAACGTATTCCACATTTTCGAAAGCTATTTCCAAGGAAGGAACATCAAGAATATCAGCTTGAAGCCAATCTATTTTTTCGAATAAATTTTCTTTTTTGTAATGTGAAAAGAGGTTTTTGATTTTTTGGATAGTTTCCAATTTTCGATAAATGGCACGAACGTTTTCTCCATTTTCAATTAAATGAAGCAGCAAATGCGAGCCGACTAAACCTGTTCCTCCTGTGACTAAAACCATCTTGCGAATTTACGAATTAGGAGTTACGAATTACGAATTATTTTCTCAATTAACCGAATAAACAATTAACTGAATCAACTTTAAATTTTATCTTTGCGCACACGAAGCCTTAAAGGCTGAACTGACGATAGTAAATTGATTAAAAAGATGAAGAATTTTATTGAAGAAGTGACTTGGCGAGGAATGCTCCACGATGTTATGCCCGGCACAGAAGAACATTTGATGGAACAAATGCGTGTGGCGTATGTGGGTATTGACCCAACTGCCGATTCATTGCACATAGGACATTTAGTTGGTGTAATGTTATTGAAACATTTTCAAATATCTGGACACAAACCATTGGCTTTAGTAGGCGGTGCGACAGGAATGATTGGCGATCCATCAGGAAAATCGAATGAAAGAAATTTGTTGGATGAAGCTACTTTGCGTCACAACCAAGAAGCGATTAAAGGACAATTATCCCGTTTTTTAGATTTCACTTCAGATGCACCAAACGCAGCAGAATTAGTGAATAATTACGACTGGATGAAGAATTTTTCTTTTCTGGAATTTATTCGTGATGTGGGTAAACACATTACTGTAAATTATATGATGGCAAAAGATTCAGTAAAGAAACGTTTATCGTCTGAAGCTGCCGAAGGAATGTCGTTCACGGAGTTTACTTATCAATTGGTTCAAGGATATGACTTTTTGCATTTGTACAGAGATAAAAAATGTACACTTCAAATGGGTGGAAGCGACCAATGGGGAAATATTACCACGGGAACCGAATTAGTTCGTAGAATAGCCAGCGGAAAAGCCTATGCATTGACTTGCCCATTAATAACCAAAGCCGATGGAACAAAATTCGGTAAAACCGAAGGTGGGAATATTTGGTTGGATTCTACCAGAACCTCTCCTTATAAATTTTACCAATATTGGTTGAATACGTCTGATGTGGATGCTGAAAAATACATTAAAATATTTACTTTTTTATCCAAAGAGGAAATAGAAGTTTTAACTGAAAAACATAGAGAAGCACCACATTTGCGTTTGTTGCAAAAAAGTTTGGCCGAAGAAATTACGATAATGGTTCATTCTAAGGAAGATTTAGAAAATGCCATAAAAGCATCAGGAATTCTTTTTGGAAATGCTACTGCCGATGATTTGAAGCAACTAGACGAAGCTACTTTTTTGGAAGTTTTTGATGGTGTTCCCCAAGCTGAAATTGCAAAAAATGAAATCGAAACTGGAATCAACATAGTTGACGTTTTAAACGAAAAAACAGGATTTCTAAAATCGAATGGTGAAGCGAGACGCGCTTTGACTGCCAATTCTATTTCGGTAAACAGAGAAAAAGTAACCGAAGAATTTGTGCTTTCGACTAAAGATTTAATTAATAATCAATTCGTGCTGTTGCAAAGCGGAAAGAAAAATTATTTTGTGATTCGGGTGAAATAATTTTCTAACTTTACTAAAATAATAAAAGCTATGGAAACTCAATTTTTGACTGACAAAAAAGGAAACAAAACAGGCGTTTTGTTATCTATGAAACAATACAACAAATTAATCGAAAAACTGGAAGATTTAGAAGATGTCCGTCTTTATGATGAAGCCAAAAGACAGGATGATGGCTATCGTATCTCTATAGATGATGCTTTTAAAATTATTGAAGAAAAGCGCAAAACAGCGAAGTAATGGCTTATACTATTGAGTTTAGAAATAAAGTTTTGAAAGCTTTAGTCAAAATTAATGAGCCTCATTATTCTGCTATCAAAAAACAAATTTATAGTTTAGCCGATAATCCCAGACCACAAGGTTATAAAAAATTGAAAGGCAGAAAAGGATACAGGATTCGTGTTGGAGATTACAGAGTGATTTATGAAATTTTTGATGGTATTCTGCTAATTGATGTCATTGATTTAGGTCACAGAAAAGAGATTTATGAATAAAGATTTAAATAAAAATTAAATGACAATCTTGAATATTCGAATTGTCAAAACGTCCCAATACCTCGAAAGAGTTGTTGGGATTTTTTTTAGTTTTAATACAAATTCTATAGAGGCAATTGATAAAAAAACAATCAAATAAATTTCTATTGTCTATATTTGTTGTTTAGGACAAAATTTTAAATAGTTTATTTGTACTAAAAAATAGTTCAATAATTTAGAATCGGAATCCTCTTAATTCGAATTTTGCTTTGAAAACAAAACAAATAAAGTCTTATTTTACCTTATTTTTTCTTAGCAACAACTTTTTTTGTTGTTGAAGTTTTTTTCTTAACAACAGATTTTTCTTTAGTTTTTGCTGTATCGAGCTTTAAAACTTTAGTACTAGATTTTTTAGTAGTTGCTTTTTCTGCTGGTT
>DAORUG010000066.1:0-15774 GCA_035433125.1 Flavobacterium sp. | reverse complement strand
AAGGGATTAGAAAAAAAAATAAAATTTATTGGAGTTGATGGGCTTAATGGTCCAAATGGAGGCATTCAGTTAGTTAAGGATGGTATACTGGAAGGTACCGTATTATATCCAACTGGTGGTGCTGAAGCCATTAGGTTAGCGTTAAGAATAATTAATAAAGAAATTGTTTCTAAAAACAATAAGCTAAGCACTACTTTAATTGATTCTCTTAATGCTGATATTATGAGCAGTCAGTTTGACAAAATATCGTTGCAGCAATCAGATATTGAAAAACAACAATCCTTTATTAGAGAGCAGGATGAAAAATATAGTAGTCAAAGTAGTCTTTTAAAGATTTCAATTACTTTGAGTATATTGTTATTTTCTTTGGCTGTTTATAGTATATATTCACGTCTAACAATAAGTAAAAAAAAGAAAGAACTTGAAAAAACGAATGAAAAGATTATTAGTCAAAGAAATGAAATCGAAAAATTTGCTGATGAACTCAAGCAAAGCAATGAAGCAAGACTTAATTTTTTTACAGGGTTGTCGCATGAATTTAAAACGCCTTTAACATTAATATTGAGTTCTATTGAATCTTTGGGAAATGAGTTTAAAAGTAAAGGGATTTCTGTTAATAAAGAGATTAATTTAATGTATAATAATTCTCGAAGATTACTTCGATTAATTAATCAGTTATTAGACTACAGGAAAATTGAAGATCATAAATTAACCACTCCTGATTCTTCACTTAGTAGACTTATAAAATATACCCCTCATATTTTACCTATTACTCAACTTCGCTTTCTCCTTAATAATATCCCCAATTTTTCGGTTTTCGATTTTACTTTCAAGCCAGGAAATGATATCGAGGTAGAGGAACGCTCTTTTCTCGTAGGTGTTTTTTTCCAGTTCGACGAAACGTTCTTTTACTTTGATGAATTCTTTTTTGATGTCACTTGGATAAATGGTGCTTAATTTTTTTAAAAAGCGAATGATTTCCTTTTGTACTTCGTGCAAATCATTCATTTTTATCAGGAATTTATAGGTACTCACCAGCTGATTTTCTAAGTTAAAATCTTTACCAGATTCGTAATGCGCAATCAAGCACAACAATCGGGCGAAACAGGCCAAATCTTCCCGAACATACAGGTTTTTATTATTGATGATTTTTTCGAGATAAAACACACATTCATTGTACTTTTCGTTGCCAAAATAAATACAGGCAATTTTGTAGTAAAACAACATTTCGTGATGTTCGTCGAGATGCTCGCTGTGCAGATTTATTTTGTCTAAAACTTCTGGAATCAGGTATTCCGCTTCGGCAAAAGTACCTTCCAGAATGTGATAATTCAGCTTGTTGTTGTACAAATACAAGAAGGACAAGGAAGTGATATTATCATTGACAGGAAACTGCGGATCGTTGATGGTTTCTTCCAGTATTTCCAAATATTTCTTGAAATTGGTCTTATATTTCAACATAAAAAGTGACTCCAATAGATAATGATTCCCTTTCAGGAAAAACACTGGATTGAGGAAAATCATATTCCTGTTGTCATAAAAAAGCGTAACCCATTTGTGCGAAAATTTATAGCAAGACAAGAAATCCTGAACTAAGAAACTGCGCCACAAATTGGCATTGAAATACCAATAGCGTTCCCGGAAACCAAACTTTTTCTCGTCGAATTTAGAGATGTGTTTATTGAAATAATCGTCAATATACTTGTATTCTTCATCGCTGCGCACATAGCCCGTTTTCAGCATAATGCCATACAATTGCAAAGACAAATTCGACAATTTACTCGAAATCGTATTTTTATAATTCAATTCTTTGGCTTGAATGACCAATTCATCGGCGCGACCTTGCATACTGCGGGTAATGTATTGCGATTCGATTAGTTTTTCGAATTCTACAATTTCATACGCCATATACTTTTCGTCGTTTTCCAGCGCTACTTGTTTTGTTTTATCCAGGATTTTCAAACTCTGTTTATACAATCCTTTATTGTAAAGAATAGCGGCAAAATCGATTTGTTCTCTTAATTGATAGCGAATGTTTTGACTGGGAATATTCAACCGAATACTCACCAATATTTGTTTGTATAAATAGGATTTAAGATTAGATAATTGTGCTTTTTTGATAATGCCACTTTTCAAGATAATTTTCTCATCATAATTTTCAGATTTGTCTAAAATATTGAATAATTCGATGAATTTTGTATTAGAACTCGTTTCAAGACGACTTGCGAAAATCTTAAATTGTCTTTTTTCGGACTTTGAAAGTGATTTAATTAAAACAAATAAAGAATCTTTTTGATGGTTAGCCATTGTAAAATATAGTATAGTAACTTATTGTTTTTGAGTGCTTTATAAAGTTTTTACATCCCTTATAAATAGTATAATTCGCAAAAAAGAATTTTATTATAAAAGAATGAAATCTATTTTTGTTCAAAGATGTGAAATTACATTAAATATTTTAAAATGAATAGAGAGAAAGTCCAAATTTTTGATACCACTTTAAGAGACGGTGAACAGGTCCCAGGATGTAAATTAGATACCGAACAAAAATTAGAGATTGCCAAGCGTCTCGACGAAATGGGAGTCGATGTCATTGAAGCTGGTTTTCCTGTTTCGAGTCCCGGTGATTTTTTATCCGTTTCCGAAATAGGTAAAATTATAAAAAACGCTACTGTTTGCGGCCTTACAAGAGCAATCAAAAACGATATTGATGTGGCTGCGGCAGCTTTGAAATATGCCAAAAGACCCCGTATTCATACCGGAATCGGAACATCAAATTCACATATTGTACACAAATTAAATACTACCAGAGAAGACATTATAGCAAGAGCAAAATATGCTGTTTCTTACGCTAAATCGTTTGTTGAAGATGTAGAATTTTATGCCGAAGATGCTGGTCGAACTGAAAATGATTTCTTGGCTCGAGTCTGTGAAGAAGTCATAAAATCAGGAGCTACCGTATTAAATATTCCCGATACAACAGGTTATTGTTTGCCTGAAGAATATGGTGCAAAAATAAAATACCTGAAAGAAAACGTGAAAGGCATCGATAATGTAATTCTGTCTTGTCATTGTCATAATGATTTAGGAATGGCTACTGCCAATTCGATTGCTGGTGTTATCAACGGTGCCAGACAAATAGAATGTACTATCAACGGAATAGGGGAAAGAGCAGGAAACACAGCACTTGAAGAAGTTGTGATGGTCTTGAAACAACATCCGTATTTGAATTTAGATACGAGTATCAATACCCGACAATTGAACGAAATGAGTCGATTTGTATCTGAAAGTATGGGTATGATTGTGCAACCTAATAAAGCTATCGTAGGATCTAACGCTTTTTCACACAGTTCAGGAATTCACCAAGATGGTGTTATCAAAAATAGAGAAACCTACGAAATTATGGATCCTCTTGAAGTAGGAGTCAACGAATCTTCTATTATTCTTACTGCCAGAAGTGGTAGAGCTGCATTAGCTTACAGAGCCAAAAAAGTGGGTTATGAATTGACAAAAGTTCAATTGGATATTGTCTATGAAGAGTTTTTGAAATTCGCTGATATTAAGAAAGAAGTTTTAGACACTGATATTCATATCATCATAGAGGCAAGTAATATTGCGTGTGATATAATCTACAAATAATAAATTAGAAAGAAAACTTTACAATGGAATTAAATAAATATAGTAAAACCATTACTCAAGATATAACGCAACCAGCGGCACAAGCCATGTTGTACGGAATTGGTTTGACTGAGGAAGATATGAATAAAGCGCAAGTGGGTATTGTAAGTATGGGCTATGAAGGCAATACGTGCAACATGCACTTGAACGATTTGGCAAAAGATGTCAAAAAAGGAGTTTGGAATGCGGATTTAGTGGGTTTGATTTTCAATACTATTGGAGTTAGTGACGGAATTTCAAATGGAACCGAAGGCATGCGCTTTTCATTAGTTTCGCGTGATGTCATTGCCGATTCTATCGAAACTGTTATGGGAGCACAATGGTATGACGGTTTGATCGCCATTCCGGGTTGTGATAAAAATATGCCTGGAGCCTTAATTGCCATGGGGAGAGTCAATCGTCCAGCCCTTATGGTTTATGGTGGAACTATCCATTCCGGAAGATGGAAAGGGGAACACCTTAATATCGTTTCTGCTTTTGAAGCTTTGGGAAAAAAATTCAAAAATGCTATCTCTGATGAAGATTTCAAAGGGGTAATCAAAAATTCTTGTCCAGGTCCAGGTGCTTGCGGCGGAATGTACACTGCTAATACAATGGCTTCTGCGATTGAAGCATTAGGAATGAGTTTGCCCTACAGTTCCTCTAACCCAGCGGTTAGTCAAGATAAATTACAAGAATGTGAAGATGCCGGAAAAGCTATTCGTATTTTATTAGAAAAAGATATTAAGCCTACGGACATTATGACTCGTAAGGCTTTTGAAAATGCCATTACCATTGTTGCCGTTTTAGGAGGTTCAACCAATGCAGTGATGCACTTGATAGCAATGGCACATTCTGTTGATATCGAAATTACTTTAGACGATTTTCAAGCTATTAGTGACAAAACACCCGTTTTGGCCGATTTGAAACCAAGCGGAAAATTCATGATGGAAGATTTACACGCCGTTGGAGGTGTTCCAGCTGTAATGAAATATTTATTGAAAGAAGGTTACATTCACGGTGAATGTTTGACCGTTACCGGAAAAACAGTAGCCGAAAATTTAGAATCAGTACCTGATTTAGAAGAGGGTCAAGAAGTAGTTTTTGAAATTAAAAACGCTTTGAAATCGACTGGAAATATCCAAATATTATACGGAAACTTAGCTACTGAGGGCTGTGTTGCCAAAATAAGTGGAAAAGAAGGAGAATATTTTGAAGGAACCGCTGTAGTTTTCGAAAGTGAATTCGAAGTCATCCCGGGATTGGAAAAAGGTATGGTCAAACCAGGAGACGTCGTCGTCATCCGCTATTGCGGACCTAGAGGCGGACCAGGTATGCCAGAAATGCTTAAGCCAACTTCAGCAATTATGGGTGCTGGTTTAGGAGATAAAGTAGCCTTGATTACCGATGGTAGATTTTCGGGAGGTTCACACGGATTTGTGGTAGGTCACATCACGCCAGAAGCTTATGATGGAGGTGGAATTGCACTCATCGAAAATGGCGATATTATTACCATTGATGCTGTAAAAAACACCATCAATCTAAAAATTCCAGATGCAGAATATGCTGAAAGATTGGCCAATTGGGTTCAACCTGATTTAAAAGCAACAAAAGGAGTTCTATTAAAATATGCAAGATCGGTTTCGAGTGCCTCAACAGGTTGTGTAACTGATAAATAGTATTCAGTTTGCAGGTTTCAGATTGCAGATTGCAGATTTCAGATTGCAGGTTGCAGATTTCAGATTGCAGGTTTCAAGTTTAAAATAAAAAATATAAATTCCCCTTTACCAGTTTAGGGTTCCCCTCCTTCGGAGTGGGCAGAGGGGAGGAAAAATATAATCAAAATGAAAAATAATAAAATATCAGGTGCAGAAGCTGTTATTAGATGCTTACTTGAAGAAGGCGTAGACTTGGTTTACGGCTATCCAGGTGGAGCCATAATGCCTGTTTATGACGAATTATATAAATTTAAAGACGAATTACACCACGTTTTAGTAAGACACGAACAAGGTGCGACTCACGCAGCCCAAGGATATGCAAGATCCACAGGAAAAGTAGGGGTTGCCATAGCGACATCAGGTCCAGGAGCCACCAATTTAGTTACAGGAATTGCCGATGCCCAAATCGATTCCACTCCAATGGTTTGCATTACAGGTCAAGTAGGAAAACATTTATTGGGTTCCGATGCTTTTCAGGAAACGGATATTATCGGAATTTCGACTCCGGTAACCAAATGGAATTACCAAATCACAGAAGCTTCTGAAATTCCAGAAATCATTGCCAAAGCTTTTTATATTGCAAGAACAGGTCGTCCAGGTCCTGTTTTAATTGACATTACAAAAAATGCTCAGTTTGATTCAATGGAATTTAGTTATAAAAAATGTACCGGAATCAGAAGCTACACTCCAAAACCCACTTTAAACTTGGAGAAAGTTGCAGCAGCAGCAGAATTAATCAATAATGCCAAAAAACCATACATCATTTTTGGTCAAGGAATTATTCTTGGTGAAGCTGAAGCGGAACTAAAAGCATTGGTTGAAAAATCAGGAATTCCAGCCGCTTGGACTATTTTAGGACTTTCGGCTCTTCCAACAGACCATCCTTTGAATGTGGGAATGCTGGGAATGCACGGAAATTATGGTCCTAATTTATTGACCAACGAATGCGATGTGTTAATTGCTTTAGGAATGCGTTTTGACGACCGTGTTACCGGAAATTTGGCCACTTATGCCAAACAAGCTAAAGTAATTCACTTCGAAATTGATCCTGCCGAAGTAGATAAAAATGTAAAAACAACTGTTGCTGTTTTGGCCGATGTAAAAGAATCATTACAAGCTTTAATTCCACTTATTGAAAGCAAAACACACGATGCATGGCATAACAAATTCAAAGAAAAATACAAAATTGAATTCAATGCGGTTATCAACGAAGAGTTGACTCCAACCAATGGTGGAATTTCGATGGGTGAAACTATGGAAATGATCAACAAACATTCCAAAGGAGACGCAATTATCGTTTCGGATGTTGGACAACACCAAATGTTTGCTTGTCGCTATGCTAAATTCAATTCGACCAAAAGTAATATTACTTCGGGAGGATTAGGAACGATGGGATTTGCTTTACCTGCAGCTATTGGTGCCAAAATGGGAAGACCAGATCGTGAAGTGGTTGCGATAATTGGTGATGGTGGTTTTCAAATGACCATTCAAGAATTAGGAACTATTTTTCAAACCAAAGTTCCGGTGAAAATTGTGGTGCTCAATAATGAGTTTTTAGGAATGGTTCGCCAATGGCAAGAATTGTTTTTTGATAGCAGATATGCTTCAACTGTAATGACAAATCCAAACTTTGTAGCCATTGCGGAAGGCTATCACATCAAATCAAAAAAAGTGACTAAAAGAGAAGATTTAGACGGAGCCGTTGCTGAAATGCTGGCTTCAAAAGAATCCTATTTCCTTGAAGTTATGGTAGAAAAAGAAAACAATGTATTTCCTATGATTCCAACAGGAGCTTCGGTTTCGGAAATGCGATTAAGTTAAAAATTATGGAAGAAAATAAAATATTCACTATTTCTGTTTATTCAGAAAATAACGTTGGCTTATTGAATAGAATTTCGGGAATATTCTTGAAACGTCACATCAATATATTAAGTTTAAACGTATCCGAATCGGAAATTGAAAACGTTTCAAGATTTATTATCGTAGTAAAAACTACTGAAAAATGGGTGCAAAATATTGTGGGTCAAATCGAAAAACAAATCGAAGTTATTAAAGCTTTTTATCATATTGACGAAGAAACCATTTTCTTAGAAAGTGCCATCTTCAAAATTGAATCCAGCTTATTATTCGACGAAAGACAAATTCAAAATATCATCAAAGAAAGTCATTCGGAAATTGTAACGGTTTCAAGAGACTTTTTTGTGATTTCAAAATCGGGAAAACGCTCTGAAATCAATGATTTGTACGATAAATTAAAACCTTTTGGAATTATGCAATTTGTTCGCTCCGGACGAATTTCAGTGTCCAAAGAAAAAATGGAAGTAACGACTTTATTAGAAGAACTGTAGCAGATTTCAGATGGCAGATAGCAGGTTGCAAGTTGCAAACTAAAAACATAAAATTATAAATCATTCAATTATTAAATATTAAAAAATGGCAAATTATTTCAATTCATTACCACTTAGATTACAATTAGAACAATTAGGCGTTTGCGAATTTATGGATCAATCCGAATTTGCTGATGGAATAGAAGCACTTAAAGGTAAAAAAGTAGTTATCGTAGGTTGCGGAGCACAAGGTTTGAACCAAGGTTTGAACATGAGAGATTCTGGTTTAGATATTTCTTATGCGTTGCGTGCAGAAGCTATTGCTCAAAAAAGAGTTTCTTTTATGAATGCTGCCGATAATGGATTTAAAGTGGGAACTTATGAAGAATTGATTCCAACAGCTGATTTGGTTTGTAATCTTACTCCAGACAAGCAGCATACTGCTGTAGTGGGTGCAATTATGCCGTTGATGAAAAAAGGAGCAACATTGGCTTATTCACACGGTTTCAATATTGTTGAAGAAGGAATGCAAATTCGTAAAGACATTACTGTAATAATGTGCGCTCCAAAATGTCCAGGTTCTGAGGTTCGTGAAGAATACAAAAGAGGTTTTGGTGTACCAACATTAATCGCCGTTCACCCTGAAAATGATCCGAATGGAGTTGGTCTTGCTCAAGCAAAAGCGTATGCAGTAGCAACAGGAGGAAATAGAGCAGGAGTATTGCGTTCTTCTTTCGTAGCTGAAGTAAAATCAGATTTAATGGGAGAACAAACTATCCTTTGTGGTTTGTTGCAAACAGGTTCTATCTTGTGTTTTGACAAAATGGTTGCTGAAGGTGTAGATGCAGGATATGCTTCAAAACTAATTCAATACGGATGGGAAACTATTACTGAAGCTTTGAAACACGGTGGTATTACCAATATGATGGATAGATTATCCAATCCAGCTAAAATTACTGCTTTTAAAGTTTCGGAAGAATTAAAAGACATTATGCGTCCGTTATTCCAAAAACACATGGATGATATTATTTCTGGTGAATTCTCTAAAACCATGATGGAAGACTGGGCAAATGATGATGTGAACTTGTTGTCTTGGAGAGCTGCAACTGGAAATACTAATTTTGAAAAAACACCGGCTGCTAACGTTGAAATTTCTGAACAAGAATATTTTGACAATGGAGTATTGATGGTTGCAATGGTAAAAGCGGGTGTAGAATTGGCTTTCGAAGCCATGACTGATTCAGGAATTATTGAAGAATCTGCTTACTACGAATCATTACACGAAACGCCTTTAATTGCTAATACTATTGCAAGAAAAAAATTATTCGAAATGAACCGAGTAATTTCGGATACTGCTGAATACGGATGTTATTTATTTGACCATGCTTGTAAGCCATTAATCGCGGAATATGTGAAAAATGCTCCAAGTAATCTGGTAGGTCGCCCATTTAGCGACGGAAATAATGGTGTAGATAACAAAGAATTAATTGAAGTGAATTACATCATCAGAAATCATCCTGTTGAAGAAGTTGGAGCTTGGTTGAGAGAATCAATGACTGCAATGAAAAAAATTGGATAATACGATTTATTGGTTTGGGATTATGCACTGCATCTTAATTATAATATTTTTGAATTAGTTAGAACATATTAAAAAATAAATTAGATAAAGTCAAAAAAAATTCACTTAACTTGAAACCTAGTGGAGAGTTAAGTGAAATAATCCCTGAGATTAAGCACAAAAAAGCGAAATAGAAATTCTCTATTTCGCTTTTTTTTGTGTGTAAAAATTAAATTTAATTATGTAAAGAATGAGGGGTAATAATTACTAAATTAGCAAAACTATGGAAACTACTGTGGATGTGTTAATTATTGGCGGAGGTTTGGCGGGCTTGACAAGTGCTATTCATTTGTCGAAATCTGGTTTGAAAGTTTCCTTAATTGAAAAAAATGAATTTCCAAAACATAAGGTTTGTGGTGAATACATTTCAAATGAAGTTTTACCTTATTTTCAGTGGTTGGGTGTAAACATTTCTGAATTAAATCCATCAACTATTTCAAAAATACAATTCTCAATTTCAAGCGGAAAAACAATAAATCATACACTTCCTTTAGGTGGTTTCGGGATAAGTCGCTATGCTTTGGATCATTATTTATATCAAAAAGCACTAGCAAACGGCTGTCAAATCATACACGGCACCGTTGACAACATTCGATTTGAAGATAACGAGTTCACTATTTTTACCAACAATAATTTAGAATTTAAGTCAAAAATTGTGCTTGGAGCTTTTGGAAAACGGTCTAATCTGGATCTAAAATTGAATCGTGATTTCATTCAAAAAAACGCTCCTTGGTTGGCTGTAAAAGCTCATTATTCAGGACATTTCCCAGATGATTTGGTAGGACTACATAATTTTGAAGGAGGCTATTGCGGGGTTTCAAAAGTAGAAAATAATATCATAAACATTTGTTATTTAGTCGATTATAAAACCTTCAAAGAATACAAAAATATTGAAGAATTTCAATCGAAAGTAATTTACAAAAGCCCACATTTAAAGGCCATTTTTGAAAATTGTGTAATGATTTTTGATAAACCTTTGACCATAAGTCAAATTTCTTTCGAGAAAAAAGAGGCTGTCGAAAATCATATTTTGATGATTGGCGACACCGCTGGATTAATTCATCCTTTGTGTGGCAACGGAATGGCTATGGCCATTCATAGTGCCAAAATTGCTTCCGAATTAATTCAATCGTTTTTGAATAACACTATAAATTCCAGAAAAGAATTAGAAGATAAATACACCCAAGAGTGGAACGTTAATTTTAAAAGCAGGCTTAAAACTGGAAGGTTTTTGTCTAAAATATTACAGAAAGAAAAATTAACTACTTTTTTGATGCAATTAATAGCTATATTTCCGTTTCTATTGCCTTTAATCATCAAGAAAACTCATGGTAAACCCATAATTTTGAAAACATAAGATGTTTATAAACACTAAATATAGATCTGATGAATCCGAAATAATGGATGATTTTGCAATGGAAGGCGAAATCTTGCGTGATGCCTTGGATAAAATTGCCAAAATTAATCAACTCTTAGGAGGAAATCAGTTGACATTACGAGGTGTTCAGGAATTGATTCAAAAAATTCCCAAGGGAACTAAAATTACCATTGTAGATGTGGGTTGTGGCAATGGCGATATGTTGCGAACATTGGCAAAGTATGGTTTGGAAAATCATTTGAATTTTAGCTTAATAGGAATTGATGCTAACCATTTTACGATAAATCATGCTCAGAATTTATCGAAAAATTATTCGAATATGAGCTATCGTTGTGAAGATATTTTTGATAAAGCTTTTGCAGCATTAAAATACGATATAGTATTGTGTACCTTAACTTTGCATCATTTTAAAGAAGATAAAATTCTTGAATTAATGTCTGTTTTTAATACCAATTCAAGGATTGGAATCGTAATTAATGATTTGCACAGAAGCGCAATTTCCTATCGATTATTTCAGGCTTTGTGTTTCGTTTTTAGATTGAATTCTATGTCGAGAGAGGATGGATTAGTTTCCATATTAAGAGGATTTAAAAAAAAGGAATTTATTTATTTTTCAAAAAAATTAAATTTAACCCACTATAAAATCCAATGGAAATGGGCTTTCCGTTACCAATGGATCATTTCAAAATTATGAGTGTAAAAATCAAATGTGTTTCCAAGCAATTACCGAAGTATTCTCGAACTACCGAGGAAATTATTCCTTTTTTGGATGCTTGGCTCGTGGGTCAAGACAGTCGTTTCGTCAGAAAAGTAAAGAAGATATTTGAAAGTGCCGCAGTAGATAAGCGCTATTCGATTATGGATCCGATTGAAGTTTTTACCAACACTTCTTTCGAAGAAAGAAACGATATCTACGTTCGTGAAGTCATTGATTTAGGCACAAAAGTTTTGGAAAAAGCCTTGGAGAAAGCCAATTGGAACCCCGAAGATTTAGATTATATCATTACCGTGAGTTGTACCGGAATTATGATTCCTTCCTTGGATGCTTATTTGATTAATAAACTGAAATTACGTCAAGACATCGTTCGGCTTCCCGTAACTGAAATGGGTTGCGCTGCCGGTATTTCGGGTGTTATTTATGCTAAAAATTTCCTGAAAGCCAATCCCGGAAAACGTGCTGCAGTAATTGCTGTCGAAAGTCCAACAGCAACGTTTCAATTGGATGATTTTTCAATGGCCAACATTGTCAGTGCGGCCATTTTTGGTGATGGTACAGCTTGTGTTTTGCTTTCATCCCATAATGAAGATGAAGGCCCGGAAATTTTGGATGAAGAAATGTATCATTTTTATGATGCCGAACATTTAATGGGGTTCAAACTCACGAATTCAGGCTTGCAAATGATTTTGGATATTGATGTTCCTGAAACTATTGCTTCGCATTTTCCAGATATTATAAATCCATTTTTAGAGAAAAACAATATAAAAATGGAAGATTTAGACCATTTGATTTTTCATCCCGGCGGGAAAAAGATTGTTCAAACTGTAGAAGGTTTATTTTCTGAGTTAGGAAAAAATATCGTTGACACTAAGGAAGTTTTGCGATTGTACGGAAATATGTCTAGTGCCACTGTTTTATATGTTTTAGAAAGAATTATGGATGCGAAACCGAAGAAAGGAGAGAAAGGGTTGATGTTGAGTTTTGGCCCCGGATTTTCGGCTCAAAAGGTTTTGTTGCAATTTTAAAAAGACAGACACAAATTTGCTTCGCCTGTTCGCTATCGCTCGGGTCACAGATTAACACAAATTAATTAGTGAAATTTTGAAGTGTAAAAATTTGTGTAATTGGTGTTAAAATTATTTATGACAAAACAAGAAATCATATCAAAATTACCGTATTCCAAACCCTTTTTGTTTGTGGATGACTTGCTGCATATTGATAAAAATGGAGTGGAAGGGACTTATACTTTTGATGAAAACCTCGATTTTTACAAAGGTCATTTCAAGGATAATCCCATCACCCCAGGAGTAATTCTCACCGAAGTTATGGCGCAAATTGGATTGGTTTGCTTGGGAATATATTTGCTTAATGATACATTTAACAAAAACACCACAATTGCCTTAACCTCAAATGAAATAGAATTTTTAAAACCTGTTTTTCCAAATGAAAAAGTGACGGTTATGTCAGAGAAAATGTATTTTAGATTTGGCAAACTCAAATGCAAGGTTACAATGAAAAACGAAAAGGGAGAAGAGGTTTGCTCAGGAACAATTGCTGGAATGATTGTTTAATAATTTTATATGAATAAACGTGTCGTAATTACAGGTCTCGGTGTTGTAGCTCCCAATGGAGTAGGACTCGATGCGTTTACCAATGCCATAAAAAACGGAATTTCTGGAATAAAGCGCGATGCCGAATTGGAACGGTTGCAATTTTCGTGTCAAATAGCAGGTAAGCCAGAAGTTTCTACTGAATTGTCCTTGAATTACTTTACAGAATTAGAACTGCGAAATTTTAATTCATCAGGTATTTTGTATGGTGTTATTGCCGGAATTGATGCTTGGAAAGATGCAGGATTACCAATAGAAATCAATAACGAACCCGATTGGGAAAGTGGAACTATTTTCGGAACTGGTACCTCTGGAATAGACAAATTCAGAGAAAGCATTTATAAAATTGACGATTTACAAACCCGAAGATTAGGAAGCACAGCCGTTGCACAGACTATGAATAGTGGTGTGAGCGCATATCTGGGAGGAAAATTAGGACTAGGAAATCAAGTGACCACCAATTCGTCTGCTTGTACAACAGGGACCGAAAGTATTTTGATGGCTTTTGAACGTATTAAATCAGGTCAAGCCAAACGTATTTTGGCAGGCAGTACAAGCGATTCTGGCCCTTATATTTGGGGAGGATTTGATGCTATGAAAGTATGTACTTTTAAGTATAATGAATCGCCTGAACAAGGCTCAAGACCAATGTCAGCAACAGCTTCAGGTTTTGTTCCGGGAAGTGGGGCAGGAGCATTGGTTTTGGAAGATTTAGAGACGGCTCTTGCTCGTGGGGCAAAAATTTATGCGGAAGTTCTTGGCGGAAACGTAAATTCTGGTGGGCAAAGAGGTGAAGGCAGTATGACCGCTCCAAATTCTGTTGCCGTGCAAAAATGCATCAAAATGGCTATTGAAAATGCTGGAATTCATCCTGATGAAATTGACGTCATCAACGGACATTTGACCGCGACTTCAAAAGACAGTTTAGAAATTCAAAATTGGAGTGAAGCCTTGAATAGGAGCGGAGCTGATTTTCCGTATATCAACTCCTTAAAATCAATGGTTGGTCATTGTTTATCAGGTTCAGGAAGTGTCGAAAGTGTAGCTTCGGTTTTGCAATTGTATCACGGTTTTATTTTTCCGAATATCAATTGCGACGATTTACATCCTGAAATCACCTCACGGGTTGATGCTTCCCGAATTCCACAGCAATTAATTGAGAAAGAATTGACTATTATTGCCAAAGCCAGCTTTGGTTTTGGAGATGTAAATGGCTGCGTAATTTTTAAAAAATATAAATAAACTATGGACAAAAAAGAAACTATTGAGAAGTTGAAGAATATTGTAAAGCCTTACATCAAAAACAAAGAAGCTTTTGAGAATCTCTCGGAAGGCACTGATTTTATTACTGATTTACAAATCAACTCGGCTAATTTGGTTGACGTAATTTTAGACATTGAAGAAGAATTTGATATTATTATCGACAATCAGTCTATGGAACGAATGCTCGATGTAAAATCTGCCTTGGAAATTATTGAAACCAAAGTATCCGAAAAATGATTGGAAATGATATTGTAGATTTGGCTTTAGCCCAAAAAGAAAGCAATTGGAAACGGAAAGGATTTTTGGGTAAAATTTTTACTCGAAATGAACAATTGTTGATTTTGAATGCCAAAAATCCAGATGTTATGGTTTGGAATTTATGGAGCAGGAAGGAAGCAGCTTATAAAATTTACAATAGACAAACAAACATTCGAGGCTATTTTCCTTTACAATTAGAATGTTTTGATTTGGAAATTCTTGATGGAATTATATTTGGAAAAGTGATTGTAAAAGACTTTGTTTATTATACAAAAACAGCAGTTTCAACAGAATTTATCAATACCATTGCGGTCGAAAGGTTACAAGATTTTGCTTCAATAACTACATTGGAAAATCGAAAAAACATTAAAAAAAACAATGAAATTCCAAGTTATTTTGAAAAAAATATTATTTCAACTAAACCAGTATCTATAAGTCATCACGGTAGGTTTGAACAAATAGTTACCCTTTAATTCAATCCCAGTCTCGATTTTAATTTCAGAAAAAGTAAGGCAATTTTATAAGCATCTTCAGAGGAAGAATTACGATCACTTACGGGAATTTTATAGATAGTACATAATTCATCAAGTGAAAATTGTTTGTTGTTGATGTCTAGCAATTTGCGATGCATCACATCAATATCCAAAGCTTCATTTTTTAATCTTCCACAACCCAATCTTTCTAATGCAACATTTATCATTTCGACATCAAAATCGATGTGATGCCCCACCAAAACAGAATTTCCAATAAATTCAACAAGAGACTGAATAGCCTCAGCTTCTCCCATTTTTTTCATTTTAGTTTCA
This sequence comes from Flavobacterium sp., assembly GCA_035433125.1. Taxonomy (GTDB): domain Bacteria; phylum Bacteroidota; class Bacteroidia; order Flavobacteriales; family Flavobacteriaceae; genus Flavobacterium. Next base: position 424 of record DAORUG010000066.1, on the reverse strand, counting down.
ATAGTAAATTCGTTAGAAATACCATTCTCATGAAAGAATTTGTATTGGGCAATAACCGTTTCAAAACTATCACCAATAATAATACTGTTTTTGATTATTCCAAAGGAACCAAAGGATAAAATAACATCCTTTTCTAAACTTAAACCAGTAGTTTCGGTTGATAAAACAACGAAACGATTTGATTTTTTTTCAAATTTAGAAAGGTATATTTTCCAAAATTCAGGATATTCCTTGTTGATATTTTTTATCCAGTCTAACATTATTATGAAAATTGGGTAAGTTGAAATTTATTTTTGATTAAGTCCTCCAATTCATCCATTGGAGCAAGAGCATTTTTTAAAATTTCCTTGTCTGCTTTTGACAATTCCTGCATATTTATATATTGTCCTGAATTATCATTCTTTAAGCCTTCCATCGTTCTAAA
>DAORUG010000065.1:0-15833 GCA_035433125.1 Flavobacterium sp. | reverse complement strand
GCATTCATCGCCGCAATTTTTTCAGGTGTCAATTTTGGTAAATCAAAAACCGATAAATTTGATTCTACGTGACTGGCTTTTGAAGCTCCCGGAATAATACAACTAATTTCATTGAAACTCAAAATCCATTGCAAGGCAATTGGTGCCAAATTAGTGGCTTCAGGAAACAAGTTTTTCAAAGTCTCCACTGCTTTTAAACCCAATTCGTAATCAATTCCTGAGAACGTTTCTCCTTTGTCGAAAGCGGCTCCGTTTCGGTTGAAATTTCGGTGGTCTTGTGCTCCAAAAGTAGTTTTAGCATCGAATAATCCTGTCAAGAGTCCGCTGGCCAATGGCACTCTGGCGATGATTCCAACATCCTTTTTCTGTGCTTCCTTGAAAAACAATTCGGATGGACGTTGACGGAACAGATTGAAAATGATTTGCACCGTGGTTACATTTGGATATTCAATGGCTTTGAGTCCTTCTTCCACTTTTTCGACGCTGACACCCAAGTTTTGAATTTTTCCTTGTTCTTTCAAATGGTCAAACATTTCGAAGATTTCGGGACGATAATACACCTCAGTTGGTGGACAATGCAATTGAATTAAATCCAAAGTTTCGAGTCCGGTTCTTTTCAAACTGTCTTCCACAAATTTTTGTAAAACCTTTGGTTGGTAGCCTTCATTTATATGAGGATTAATAAAACGACCGCATTTGGTGGCAACATAAATACGTTCCGAACGAGAGCGAACCACTCTTCCAACGGCTGTTTCGCTCAAACCATTTTCATACACATCGGCAGTATCAATGAAATTCACGCCATTGTCAATAGCCGTATTAATCAATTCGTCTGCGGTTTTATCATTGAAGGGCGAACCCCATTTTCCACCCACTTGCCATGTACCCAATGCTATTTCTGAGATGTTGAAATTCGTTTTTCCTAGTTTTCTGTAGTTCATGTTTATTGTTTTTTATATGGAAAGTTTATTTTTTTATAGTATTTTTTCTATCGCCTTTTCCACAAGCGGTCCCATCACTTCATATCCTGCTTTATTGGGGTGAACTCCATCATCGGCATAAGCAGCTTTCAATCCTTTTCTTTCATCTACCAATGCTGAATAATAATCCAAATATAGAATTTCATTGGCATCGGCATATTGTTTTATCATTTTGTTAAGTCTCAGAATTTTTTCGGCAGGAAAAGAACCCGGTTTCCAATCGAAATCATAAGCAGGCAAGACCGAGCATAAAATCACTTTGATTTGGTGGGCTTTGGCTAATTCCGCCATAGAGAAAATATTGTCAGTAATCATTTCTAAAGTCGAAGGACCTGTATTTCCGGCAATATCATTGGCTCCAGCCAATATAACTGCAATCTTGGGTTTTAAAGCTATCACGTCAGCCCGAAAACGAACCAACATCTGAGGTGAGGTTTGTCCGCTAATTCCTCGGTTCACATAAGGCTTTCCAGCAAAAAAATCGGGACTAAGTGCAGACCAAAACTCGGTTATAGAATCGCCCATAAAAACGATTCTATTTTGTCCAGACGTTAGGGCGGGAAGTTTAGAATTTTCCTTTTGGTATTTTTTTAGATAAGGCCAGTCTTGCATTTGTATTTTACTTTCCATGTTTAATAAACGACTTTCTCGTTTTTTTGTAATTACTTGAACGAAGCTAACAAAAATAATGTTTTCGCACTGTAAAACCTATCAAATTAAATTGATTTTAGTATCAAAAAAAATCTTCTACAGCAACGCTTAAAGTTTCGTTAAAAAACAAAAAGACTGAAAATAGTTGTCATTAAAACCTTAAATTTGAGTCAATAAAAAAATATAATTATGAAAAGACATGCAACCGCAGTTTGGAAAGGTTCGCTCAAAGAAGGCGCTGGCCACTTGACCACACAAAGTGGAACATTACAAAACACACAATATTCGTTTAAATCTCGTTTCGAAGAAGGAATTGGTACCAATCCAGAAGAGTTAGTTGCTGCGGCACATTCCGGCTGTTTTACAATGCAACTTTCAGCTTACATTACCGAAGGTGGTTTTGAGATTGAAAGCATCGAAACCAAATGCGATATTAATTTATTGGAAGGAAAAATTGTAAGTTCTCACTTAACTGTAAGTGCCAAGATTAAAGAAATTTCTAATGAAACTTTCCAAGAATTGGTAACTAAAGCTGAGGCAAATTGTCCAATATCAAAATTATTCAATACTGAAATTTCTACAGAAGCCAGTTTGGTTTAAACCAAGATTTTGAATACTAAAAAAGGCTCGATTGTTTTAAAATCGAGCCTTTTTTTATGTTTAAATAGTCTTCTTAATCAAACAAATCCGAAGATAAATAACGGTCGCCTCGGTCACAAATTATGGCAACAATGACTCCGGATTCCATTTGTTCTGCAAGTTTTAGGGCAACGGTAACAGAACCTCCGCTGCTCATTCCGGCAAAAACACCTTCTTCGAGTGCTAATCTTTTGGTCATTGCGCGAGCTTCTTTTTCGGTAACTTCCATTATAGTGTCCACTTTTGAAGCGTCAAATATTTTGGGCAAATATTCCTTGGGCCATTTTCGGATTCCCGGAATTTGAGAACCATCGCTTGGTTGTGCACCAACGATTTGGATGTTAGGATTTTTTTCTTTTAGGTAAGTTGAAGTTCCAATTATAGTTCCGGTAGTTCCCATTGCAGAAACAAAATGGGTTACGGTTCCGTGAGTATCATTCCAAATTTCTGGGCCTGTAGTTTTGTAATGGGCTTTCCAATTGTCGGCATTGGCAAACTGGTTGAGCATCACGTAACCACCTTCGGCTACTTTCTTATCGGCATAATCTCGGGAGCCAATAATTCCTGCTGCGGCAGGTGTTAGAATCACAGTTGCACCATAAGCTCGCATCGTTTGGGTGCGTTCTTTGGTAGAATCTTCGGGAAGAATCAGTTCAATTTCTATGTTTAATAATTGGGCAATCATAGCCAAGGCAATGCCCGTGTTTCCACTGGTTGCCTCAATGAGTTTATCCCCTTTTTTTATATCCCCTCTTTCTAAAGCAGATACAATCATATTGTAAGCAGGACGGTCTTTCACACTGCCTCCAGGATTGTTTCCTTCCATTTTAAAAAACAGTTTTACGTTCTTGTTTTTAACTAGATTTCGGGCTTCGACTAAAGGGGTATTTCCAATAAGTTTTAATATATCTTGTGCGTTCATTCTATTTTAACTCTTTTATTTTTACTTCGGTGATAGTAGTATTAGTCACAACAGATTTTTCCGGAATCGATTTGGTAATCCAAGTGTTTCCTCCAATGATACTATTTTTTCCAATAACGGTTTCACCGCCCAAAATAGTAGCATTAGCATATATGCACACATTTTTTTCAACGGTAGGATGTCTTTTGGCACTTTTCATGTCTTTGCTAACACTCAATGCACCCAAAGTAACACCTTGGTATAATTTTACATGTTTTTCGATTACGGTTGTTTCTCCAATAACAATTCCGGTGGCATGGTCAATAAAAAATGGGGAAGCAATTTCGGCTCCTGCATGAATATCGGTTCCTGTGATGCGATGCGCATATTCACTCATCAGTCTTGAAAAAAGTAACATATCCAGCAAGTATAATTCGTGACTCAGTCTATAAATAGCGATAGCATGAAATCCAGGATAGGCTAAATACACTTCATCAATACTATTAGAAGCGGGATCATTTTCTAAGATGTAAGCGGCATCCTGATTTAGATTATCCAAAACCGAAGGCAATTTTTCAAGAAATTGTTCCCAAATGGTGTCACACAATCCTTCTGATTTTTTGTTAGCAATTTTTGCAATTTTCTTAAAAAGTATTTCGAGTTCGTCGATGCTTTGGCTTAAGGGTGCATTAGAGTCAAACAGTGTGTAAAATAATTTCTCCGTAAAGGCCTCAGTCATTGTTTTAATTCCATAATTGATAGAAAAATGACTTTTAAGGGCAGAAATAGAATTTATGATTAGTTCTTTAGACACGATAATAAAATTCAAAAGTTAGTATAAAAGGTAAAAGTAAGGTGTTTTTAGAAAATGCCACACGGATTGGACAAAAAAATATTTATTATGAGTTTTTTTAATCATTAAAGCATAGATGTACTGCCATTTGTATAAATGTAATTTTTTAAATACGTAAATTAGCATGTGATACGGTTTTATGTTTGTTTTTATTAAAATTAAAAATTTTAAATAATGAATAATAGAGCGAAATTCAAAAATAAACTTACTCGATTTTGGAAAATTCTAGGGCCAGGGTTAGTAACAGGAGCAAGTGATGATGATCCTTCGGGAATTGCAACATATTCGCAAGCTGGTGCAGTCTATGGTCTTTCTACCTTATGGACCGCTCTGATTGCCTTTCCGCTTATGGCTGCTATTCAGCAAATGTGCGCCAGAATTGGATTGGTTACATCTCATGGTTTGACTGGAGCGCTTAAACAGAATTATCCACGACCTGTTTTGTATCTTATGCTTTTGTTTAGTTTTCCCGCTATTGTAATGAATATTGGTGCTGATATTGCTGGAATGGGAGCGGTAGGAAACCTATTATTTCCCTCTATTGATGCCACTTTTTTTAGCGTTTTCTTCACCATACTGCTTTTGGGGTTAATCATTTATTTGCCGTATCAAAAAATTGCTGCTATACTAAAATACCTTTGTGTCGTAATGTTGGTTTACTTTATTGTGCCTTTTTTATGCCAACAGGATTTAACGCAAATATTCAAGGCTACTTTTATTCCATCACTTAAATTCAACAAAGAGTTTATGGGTATTCTGGTAGGTATTTTAGGAACCACAATTTCTCCTTATCTTTTCTTTTGGCAAGCATCTATGGAAGTAGAGGAGAGGAATAAGAGTGAAAAACACTTGATAGTTAATAAAAAGGTCATTCACGAAATAAATGAAGATGTCGATTTCGGAATGGGTTTTTCCGGTTTTGTGATGTATTTCATTATTCTGACAACTGGGACAGTTTTATATAACGGAGGAGTTCATCAGATTGATACGGTTGAGCAGGCTGCAAGTGCTTTGAAACCATTGGCGGGAAATTTAGCATATTTTCTTTTTGCTGTTGGAATAATTGGTACCGGATTAATTGCGATTCCGGTCTTGAGCGGTTCACTTTCCTATATCATCACCGAAACTTTTGGATGGGAGCAAGGTCTTGATAAAAAATTTCATGAAGCAAAAGCTTTTTATGTTATCATTGCTATTTCTTTACTATTGGGATTGTCGCTAAATTACATTGGAATCTCGCCCATAAAAGCGTTGATTTATACCGCTATACTTTACGGATTGACAGCTCCGGTTTTAATAGCTATTATTCTTCATATCTCCAATAATAAAAAAGTGATGGGCAGATTTACTAACAGCACAATTTCTAATATTCTTGGCTTTGCTGCATTGCTGATTATGACTGCCGCCGCTGTCGCTTTAATTTATTTGCAATTGGCTGATTAGGATTTTGTTGAACATACTATTTAAAACTATATTTGAATATTGTAAATTTTAAAATTAAAGCTATGAAAACGAATTATATTTTAGGATTATTAATGGTGTTTTTAGTATTTATTTGTTCGTGTAAAAAAGAATTGGAGCCACAAGAAAGTTCAGTGGTCACTAATCCTTCGTCTTCCGGCAACACATCAATTTCAACAGCTACACCTTCTGGACCATCGGCTAATTCATCTCAAAATCCATCTTTGTTGCAACAGAATTCAAATCAAAATGCTTCAGGAATGAATCCTCCACATGGTCAACCTGGTCATCGTTGTGATATTGCTGTTGGTGCACCCTTAAATTCAACTCCTAATAAATCAATTCCAAACCCAGCGGTAACCAATTCTTCTTCACCAGTAATTGTAAAAACGAATTCTTCTACGGTTGTTACTAAACCGGGAATGAATCCTCCGCATGGGCAAAAGGGTCATCGTTGTGAAATTGCTGTTGGAGCGCCATTAAATTCTCAGTCAGTTAAAAATGTACCAATTCCGGCAGTTTCAAATTCTGATTCGAACTCACAGGTTCCTGCGCTATTAAAACAAGATTCAACCGCAACATCGCCTAAATAATTAATCAATAATCTGACTTGAGCAGCATCGTTAATTTAATGATTTTATTTCAATAATTTTGCAGGCAAATAGTAAACATTGCAACACTAAGTAATGTTGCCATATAGTTTACTACTTTTGAATTTTAATACCCAAAAACCAAAAAAATAATCCAAAAATAAAGAGAAAAAATGTTCAATAAAGGTGACCAAGTTTCGGTTTTAGATGAAGATGTAAATGGAGTAGTAGTGGCTGTAAAAGACAAGCAAGTTACCATAGAAACTACCGATGGTTTTGTGATGACATATTTTGTCAACGAATTGATTAAAATAAACAATTCCAGTAACTTAATGGATTCTATCAAAAGAATAAATGTAGGGGAGATTGCAAAGGAAAAAGAAATTCCAAAACCAAGAAGTTTTGTCAAAGAGCGCAAAGATAAACGTGAAATTCCCGCTCCAGAATTCGATTTACACATCGAAAAATTAGTTCCAAACAAAAGAGGAATGTCTAATTATGACATACTGACTTTGCAAGCCGAAACTGCAAAACGACACATCGAATTCGCTATAAAAAACCGCATTCCCAAGATTGTTTTTATACACGGTGTTGGCGAAGGAATACTCAAATCAGAGTTGGATTTTTTGTTAGGACGTTATGATAACATCGCTTTTCAAGACGGGAATTATCAAAAATACGGTCAAGGTGCAACCGAAGTTTTTATCAAACAAAGCAGTAAATAATTTGATTTTAAGCTAAAAATTCAAGTCTAAAAACAAACAACCGCAAATTAAATATTTCTATTTAGAATGTTTTATTTGCGACCCGAACGAAGTGAATTGGCGAAACAATTTGCGGTACTATGTTTTAAAATTACCGCTAAATTAGAAGGTTATTAATTCTCCATAGATATAAACATCTCCCAATTTGAAAGTGCTATTGCCTTTCTTTAAGGTCGCATTTTTAATTACAATGTTGTGTTTAAATGCAGTTGTTCCGCTTTTTATTGTTGTAACTTCTATGATGCCACTAACGTTTGCAACACCATTTACCCCATTCCATTCTTCGCTAACCGTTGGAAGTGTTGGTGGAATTGTATTGCAAAAATAGTTAGCACTAAGCACTCCATTTGAATACAAACGGTAGATGAGTTTGTTTTTAACGGAGCCAATTATTGCAGTTCTTGGTGTGTTTGGTAGTGTTTCTTCGTTGATAATTAAAGTTGCATCCAGATTCTCTAGTGTCAATGCTTCGCCACTAGTAAAATTATAAACTTCTTTTGAGATGGGACATTGATCTACTGTTTTGTCAAATCCAAATGGCAATGGAGTAGCTGGTGTAACATAGTCTCCGAAAACAAAGGTTTCGTAAACTTGAGTTCCTACAGTTTTGTCAAAAGTGATATTTTTGAAAACAATACTATGGTTGTAGCCCGTAATTACGGTACTTCCAGCAATAGTTCCAGGAATTGTTTTAGTAGTTGTAGCTATTTCTATTTTTCCTGAACTAGCAGTCCATTGGTCGGAAACATATGGAGTTGCTGGGGGAATTGTGTTGCAAATATTGTCTTCGGCTACTGTTCCGTTATAAAAACGATAGACTACTCTGTTAGTTGAATTATCGATATTGATAACAGTCGGAGAATCAGGATCTGTGGGTTCGTTTTCAAAGGTTGTTTTGGGAATCTCCAGCAATAAAGCTTCGTTTTCTTTCAGTTTGTAAATGATATTATTGTCGATGCAACTTTTTGTTTCTACATCTTCAAAATCAATAGTTTCTAAAGTCAAATCACCGTCATCACATCCATTTAAGAATAGCACAAAAATCAATAGGCTAAAAACTCTTTTCATTGTCTAAAATATTTGGGGCAAAAATAGTGAAAAAAATGCCAATTGATTGTACAGAAATCACAATTGATATTTCATAACTTTGTGCCAATGAAAAAAGTATATCTCGATAACGCCTCCACCACGCAACTCCGTCCTCAAGTCATTCAAGAAATGACAAAAGTATTGACGGAAGATTTTGGAAATCCATCGTCAACACACAGTTTTGGGCGAAATGCAAAAAGTATTTTAGAACTTTCCAGAAAGTCAATTGCCAAGCATTTTAACGTTTCAGCTTCAGAAATTATTTTCACTTCTTGCGGAACCGAAGCTAATAATTGGATTCTTCGCTCAGCTGTTCGAGATTTAAAAGTTAAAAGAATAATTTTAAGTAAAATAGAGCATCACGCTGTTTTACATACTGTTGAGTCCCTGCAAAAAGAATTTGAAATTCAAGTAGATTATGTATCGGTTAAACCCAATGGTGAAATAGACATCACTGATTTAGTTGATTTGCTTTCGCAAGAAATCAAGACTTTGGTGAGTTTAATGCACGTGAATAATGAAATAGGAACTATTTTGGAGGTGGAAAAAGTAGGACGAATTTGTGAGCAACACAACGCACTTTTTCATTCTGATATGGTGCAATCTGTTGGCAAGTTAGAAATTGATTTGCAGCATTTTCCAATCCATTTTATGGTAGCGAGTGCACATAAATTTCACGGGCCAAAAGGAATTGGATTTGCATTTATCAAGAAAAATTCAGGATTGCAACCTCTTTTTTTTGGTGGCGAACAAGAAAAAGGCTTGCGTCCCGGAACCGAAGCAGTGCATCAAATTGCGGGAATGGCAAAGGCTTTGGAACTTTCTTATTTTAATTTAGAAGCAGAAAAAAATCATATTTCAGAACTGAAAAATTATTTGATTAATCAATTAGAAATCGAATTTCCCGCATTTGAAATCAATGGAACTTCGGATGGCATTTATACTATTTTGAATGTATTACTGCCTTTTCCTGATGCAAAGACTGCGATGATTTTGTTTCATTTGGATATGAAAGGAATTGCTGTTTCTCGAGGCAGCGCTTGTCAATCCGGAAGTATAAAACCGTCTCATGTTTTGGCGGAAATGCTTTCAAATGAAGATTTGAAAAAACCAAGTTTGCGCATTTCTTTCAGTCATTTCAACACTAAAGAAGATATTGATTTGTTGATTCAAGGTTTGAAAAGTATATAGTTTAGAAAAATTTATTATTTAATTTCTTCCGCTTTTGCAGCTTTTGCTTTCTCTTTTTCTTGTTTTTTGAAATAGCCACGAAGTAGAAAATTATGTTTCATTGCTTCTAAGTCTTCGTTTAGTTTTATGCTTGCAGCATTGAGATTGGTCATCGTAGAATCTATTTTTTGAACCAATTTCGGGTCGTTTGCTAAGTAATTGATAGCACCTTTTCCCTCTTTGATATTCAGAATTGTAGCGTTTAGATTCGTCACTACTTTGTTAATTTCATTAGTTGATTTTTCTAAATTGGCAATGGTGTTTTTTAAATTATTGGCCACAGCCGTGTCTTTTAAGACTCCTATTACATTGTTCTTATTGTCTAAAGAAGCTACTATTTTATCAATTTTTGATACAGTTTCAGAAGCACTTTTGGTCGTTAATTTCAAATAACGCATCGTTTCACCCAAGTCTCTCGAAATGATGGTATCATTTAGTAAAGAGCTCATAGTTCCTTTTCCTTCTATTATTTTATCCGTGATTTTAAGCAAATTTGCAGTTAGAGTAGCTGCATTTTTATTGGTTATGCTTAGCGTACTCAAAAGATCTTCGGTTCGGATTCGATTAAAAGAACGAATTTCGTCGCCAGATGCCACGGAAGGCTGATTTTCCTTTCCGGGAATAATGTTTATAATCATATTTCCCACCAATCCGTCGGAGCCAATGGTGGCAATCGCATCTTTTTTGATGTAGGAAAAAATAGATTTATCGATAATCATATCGACTCTAATGGTAGTGTCGTTGATCATTTCGATTCCTCGAACCGTCCCAACGCTTATTCCTGAATACCGGACGCTATTGCCCAATTGCAAGCCATTTACGTTATTGAAAACAGTTTGTAAATGATTCGTTTTTCCAAACATATTTTGTTTGTTGCCAATGAAATAAACGGCCAGTACAAAAATCAATAATCCGAAGATTACGAAAAGGCCTAAGTTTATTTTTTGTGAAGCTGTTTTTTCCATTTTAATATTATTTAAAGAAAGCTTGTATTTTTGGGTCTTTTGAGGCAATTAATTCATTAAAAGTCCCTTCGGCATAATTGATTCCATCGACCAATAAAATCATCCGATTCGAAATGGCTCTTGCACAATCCACATCGTGAGTGATAATAATGGCTGAGGTGTTGTATTTTTTTTGAACGGATTGCATTAGTAAAATTATTTCTTTGGCCGTAATTGGGTCTAATCCTGTTGTGGGTTCGTCATACAAAATAATTTTGGGTTGTAAAATTAAGGTTCTGGCAAGCGCAATTCGTCGTTTCATTCCACCCGAAAGTTCTTCAGGCATCAAATCGATTGTTTTTGCTAAACCTACATTTTCTAGGGCTTGCATAACTAATGGCGTCGTGTCTTTTATAACACCAAATTTCTTGGTATGACGTCTTAGCGGAAACTCCAAATTTTCTCGAACGGTCATCGAATCATAAAGTGCGCTTCCTTGAAAAAGAAACCCAACTTCGGTTCGCAATTCATCCAATTCTTCGCGTTCCAATGTGCCAATATCTTTGCCCATCACTATAATTGAGCCGCTATCAGGCTCTTCGAGTCCAATCAAACATTTTATCATTACTGATTTTCCTGAACCTGATTTTCCCATAATTACGAGATTTTCGCCTTCGACCAATCGCATATTGAAGCCGTCTAAAACGTGGTTGTCACCATAGCTTTTTTTTAGGTCTTTGATTTCTATTATCGTTTTATTATTCTTTGAAAAGGGTTCCATAATTATAAATCATAAAAAATATTAGTTACAAAAACGGCTATAAAATCTATTATGAAAAGTAGCATTGAGGTGAAAACGACAGCCGAATTTGCCGCAAGACCAACACCAGCGGTTCCTTTTTTGCAGTTATATCCTTTAAAACAACCGACCAATCCGATGGCAAAACCAAAGAAGAAAGACTTGATAGTAGCAGGAATCAAATCGCCAAATTCCAATGCTTCGGCTACTTTATTGAAATACAATAAAAAGGATACATTTCCTTTGGTATTTTCGACAAGATACGAGCCGTAAAGTGCAATAATATCGCCAAAAAGCACCAGAATAGGAAGCATAAGCGTGGTTGCCAAAATTCTTGTAACCACTAAATATTTAAAAGGATTCGTTCCCGAAACTTCCATTGCGTCAATTTGTTCCGTCACTCGCATTGAACCTAATTCAGCTCCAATTCCAGAACCAATTCGTCCGGCGCAAATCAAGGCAGTAATAATGGGGCCAATTTCTCGAATAATCGAAATGCTGACCATAGAAGGCATCCAAGAAACAGCTCCAAATTCCTGCAATGTTGGTCGCGATTGTAAGGTAAAAACCAGTCCGATGATAAAACCCGTAACCGCAACTAATAGGAGGGAACGGTTTCCCATATTGTAGCATTGTCGGATAAATTCTTTGAATTCTAAAGGACGTTTGAAGACTTCTTTAAAGAAACGACCTGCAAATTGGGAAAGTTCTCCGATGTCAAGTAAAAAGGACTTGAAAGATTCGATTATTTTTGAAATAGTTTTCATCTATAAGACGGTATTTTTATAAAAAACACACTCACCCGAGCAACAGCGAACGAACGTAGTAAATTTACGAATAATCTACTAATTTTCAGTTCTTGTCGATGTGTTTTGTTTTGGAATCCAATAATTTTATAACTGAAATTCTATAAACAAAAAAAATCCGCCGTAAAGCGGATTTTGAATGGTAATTTAAATTGGGTTTATTTGGTTTTAGGTGCTTCTTTTTCGGTTTTGGCATCCATCATTTCCATTAATTTCATTCCCAAAAGTCCACTAATTCCACCGTCGGAACCTGAATTTCCAGAGATTAAAACGTCTGGAATTACCTTGATTTTTCCTTTTCCAATTTCTTCCGTGATTTTGTATTTGGTAAAATTATCGCCACCCATTGCAGAAACCTGTAATTGATACGCTTCGGCAGTTGACTGTCCAATCGCCTTGATTTTTTCTGCTTCGGCCAAACCGGTTTTTGAGATTCTTTCGGCTTCTGCGCTGGCGGTTAGTTTTGTGGCTTCGGCTTGTGCTCCGGCTCTTGCTTTGGTAGCTTCCGCTTCAGCATTGGCCCGCATTTTAGTGGCTTCGGCTTCGGCATTCACGTTCAGTTTCAAACTTGTGGCGTCTCCTTCTGCTTTTTTTACGGTGGCATCGGCTGTTCTTTGGGCGATTTCGACACTTTGCGAAGCTTTCACAATTTCTTTTTGCATATCGGCAATGGCGGTTTCTTTTTCAACCCCTTGGCGTTGCTCTTGTGCCATTCTTTGGGTTTGATAGGTTTTTTGCTCTTCCTCGGCAATTTTTCTGTCGGTCAAAGTTTTCATCAATGATTCCGGTGGAACAATGTCTCCAATCAAAGTATCAACAGCATTTACATTGTATTCGTCCAAAACTACTTTGATGTGATTTTTAGCCGATTCTTGACGCTCTTTTCTGGTGGAAAGAAACGAAATCACGTCGCTTTCCTGAGCCGAGTTTCTAAAATAGTTACCAATAGTTGGCTCCAAAACTTGAGAAACCAGATTGTTCATACTGCCAAAACGGGCAATCACTTTTGGTGCTTCGTTGGCGGGAACGTGGATAATTTGGGAAACATCCAGATTGAAAGGGAAACCATCTTTGGAACGAACCGTTATTGTTGAAAGATTTTGATCCAAGTTATGCGATTCACTTCTGGCATCAGCCCAGTTCAAAACCAAATTGGTTGTAGGAACAGCTTCCAATTTTGTGGTGTATTTGTTAAGGGCATATTTTCCAGGGCCAAAAGGCTCCATCCAAACCCCGCGTTGTCCTTTCGAAACGATATTTCCGTGTTTGAAAGTATCGCCAGTTACGTCTTTTCCGTCTTCGCCAATATAGGAAATCACCACGCCAACATATCCAATAGGCACATCGGTCATTGGTGTTTGTTCAATTTGAACAGCCCAAGAATTGATATAATAAGAACCCGCAAGCATCACTTGAGGTTGCAATCCACGATTTCCTCCGTTTTTCAAAAACTGGTCAAAATCCTGAAAGTTATTGTGATTATCCACAAATTTACCGGCAATTTGTCCAATAGGAATGGGTTCACCATCCATTGCCGTTACAATTCCCACCATATTTTCGGAAATCACGATTTGTGGAGCTACTACAACTTCAAACAAAAAAGTGTTGATACGATATGAACCTGTGGTTATAAAAGCCGATTGACGTCCTTTTTGTCCGCCGTTGTCCAAAAATAAAGTGGCATCTTGGAAATTATCGGAGGCGACTTTTTGGGCAAGAATTCGACCTGTTGGTATCTCAGCACCATCTTTACTCAATAACAATCCGATATTTCCTTCTGGAATAATGGTAAATGAAGTCATATTGACCGAATATTGCCAAGGCCACATTCCCCAATACAATCCAGGTGCCAAGGTTTTTGCTTGATAGCCAGCTTCGCCTTTGGTGGCGATAATTCTGCCGTCGGGCAATGATTTTGATGCGCCAAAGAGTACGAATTTTTTGGTTACTAAACCAATTTTATCTTCTGGAACGATGACCATTCCGAAGAAAACTCGTAAAACGAATTTGTAAAGAACCAAACACAAAACTAATAATAGTAACCACCAATAATCTGTAAGAGCTGTCATATTTTTAATATTAAATTACCTATCAAAAATATGATTTTTTTTGAATTTTACTACAAAAAAATAATAATTTAACGTTTGAATAATCTTACTAATACGGAAGTATAAAATTGTGAACTTGTTTGGGGATTTTTATTTTATTTCAGTAAGAAATTATACAGGATTTGAGTATGAGTTAGGAATAATTTTGGTAGATTTACTTCGTTAATTTAGATAAAGTCTCTGGAGTTTTATGGGCTTATTTGAGAGGGCACAGAATGCAATTCTGCGCTATCCATAAAAGGACTATTTTATAAATTTTAAAGATCATTTTTTTAAATTAACAAACCAATACAGCCATTTATTCCTTTTAAACCTTAAAAAAATGAAACTGTTAAAAATTTATTGTTTGATTTCGTTTTTATTTTTATTGTCTTGTGGACATAAGACAGATGGGAGATGTATTATTACTAAAAACAAATCTAAAAATAAAATATATTGTTTATTTATAGACCGTGAATTGAATACTATTGATAGCATTCCAAAGATTAGAAAAGAAACAATACCGCAAGAAAAAAATATTGACTGCATAATTGTTCCATATTGGGAAGAATACATAAAAACTTGTGATGACCAAAAAATAAGATATTATATTATTAAAAAAGACAGTGTAGATAAATATGGTTGGAAAACAATTTTTGCAAAAAATATTTATAATAAAAAGTATCTTTTCACAATTGAAGATTTAGATAAAATTAATTGGGAGATTGAGTATAAAGGTGAATAGAGAATAGACATTATTTAGCTCTCAACTTAGCCAATTCCTCAAATAATTCTTTCTCTTTTTCGGTTAAATCTGTTGGAATTACGATTTGGTAAGTAATATATAAATCGCCAAACACGCCTTCTTTTTTATACACAGGGAAGCCTTTGCCTTTTAGTTTTACTTTTGTGCCGTTTTGGGTTCCGGGCAATACTTTTAGTTTTACTTTACCGTCAAAGGTATCGACTGTAATTTCTCCTCCTAAAATGGCTGTGTATAAATCCAAATCTACGGTGGAATGAAGATTATTTTTCTCTAATTTGAATTTGGTTTTATTCTCAATGGTGAAAGTAATGTACAAATCGCCTTTTGAACCGCCATTTGGGCTTTCGGCACCCATTCCGCTGATTTTTATGACTTGACCGTTTTCGACTCCAGCGGGAATGGTGAGTCTTATTTTTTTACCGTTGATGGTCAATTCCCGTTTTTGAGTGGTGTAAACGTCTTTCAAATCAAGGTTTAGTTCGGCATTATAATCGCCACCTTTCGATTGTCGAGTTTGTCTTCTACCTCCAGAAGCACGACCACCAAACATTGATTCAAAGAAATCAGAATAATCGCCACCGCCTGAAAATCCTTCAAAACCGCCAAATCCTCCTTGTTGTCCGCCGCCACGAGATTGTTGTTGTCTTTGTTTCTCGAATTCTTCTGAATGTTGCCAGTTTTCACCGTATTGATCGTATTTCTTGCGATTTTCCGGATGGCTCAACATTTCGTTGGCTTCATTTACTTCCTTGAATTTTTGCTCCGCTTCTTTATCGTTGGGATTCAAGTCGGGATGGTATTTTCGAGCGAGTTTTCGATAGGCTTTTTTCACCTCGGCTTCTGTAGCACTTTTATCGATTCCCAATACTTTGTAATAGTCTATAAATGCCATTGTTGTATTTTTTTATCTAATTTCTAAGCTTTTGATTCGATTTAAAACCTAATAGTACAACACAAAGTATGTGTGTGAATTAGAGTAATTTATGAGGCTAAATTCCACTATAAATTTAGTGAATTTTTTGTTCATTAGAAGTGTAATTTAGGATTATATTGTGTTTCATTGTTGTCCGATAAAAAACATAAATAAAATTTTGAACTCAATATTTATGGTACATACTGACAGGTCGCTCCTCTGGAGCTTGTTTTTGGCGACTCACTTTTTCTACAAACAGTATGTCCCGATGGGACTAAAATTGCTCCTTTAGGAGCGAACTGTTTGTAGAAACAGTATTTTTTGTTAAATAAAGCTCCAGAGGAGCGACCTTTTGATTAT
>DAORUG010000064.1:0-15855 GCA_035433125.1 Flavobacterium sp. | reverse complement strand
TGTAAAAAGTTGCTTTTGCGCCAATTAAATTTTCATCAATTTCGATATTGAAATTACCGTTTGAAGGGTTTGGATAGATTGTAAATTCTTCGACCAAAGAATCCTCTATACCTAATCCCGTACATTGAAAAATTAGAGTTGGTGTTTGTTTTGTTAAAGCATCTCCAGTGCCTAAAACTCCATCTGAATTTACCCCGAAACCAAAAGTATTGCCGTTGCTGTCTTGAATAAAAGAAAAATGACCGCCAGCACTTGTTTTAGTTATATTTGAAACACTAGTCAACTGAAATGGTGCCAAACGATTCATTGTAGTATTATCTCCTAAACGATAATCTCCATTGGGTCCTCCCCAAACCCACAAAGTTCCATTGGTTTTAATAGCAAGATTATGTTCATAAACATCTATTTTTTGCCAATCCGTATCAGTTCCTATTTGAGTGGGTACATTTTTTTTTACGGTAGTATTGTCTCCCAATTGCCCGTAATCATTGTTACCCCAAGCCCAAAGTGTACCATCATTTTTTATGGCCACCGAATGAGTGAATCCCGCTTCAACTTGGCGCCAATCACTACTCGTCCCTATTTGGGTGGGAATATTTTTCAAATTTACAGTACCTAAACCCAAATAGCCATCAGAACCAACTCCCCAGACCCAAATAGTATTATCTGAGCGTTTTGCCAAAGTATGACCGTTTCCAACCGATACAGAAGCCCAATTGTTTGCTGTTCCAATTCGAACAGGAGCATATCTATTGGTAAATGTTCCATCACCAACTTGTCCGCCTAAATTGCCACCCCAAGCCCATAAAGAGCCATCCGTTTTAATAGCGGCTGTATTGTTGCTATTGGACGAAACAAATTGCCAATTGGTGTCTGTCCCAATTTGAACTGGAGTATTTCTATCCGTATTTGTTCCGTCTCCTAATTTTCCATAGGTATTTTGCCCCCAAGCCCACAGTGTGCCATTGCTTTTAATGGCAAAAACCGTGTACCAACCCGCCGTTACAAAAACCCAATCACTTGCTGTCCCCACTTGTGTAGGGGTTCTTGCATCATCCGTTACCGCTCCAATTCCCAATTGTCCATATCGATAATCTCCCCAAGTCCATAACGTTCCATCACTTTTGATTGCGGCAGTAATTAGATCTCCAGCCGATATGGTTTTCCAACATTGGGCATTGGTTACCGTGATCACAAATAAAATCAATAATAAAGTAAATATTCTTTTCATAATAATAGTTTTAAAAATTATAATTCAAAAATAGGAAGTGGGTAAAAACAAAAAAATACGATGTTTTTCGTATTTTTTTGTTTTTATACGTTTAAAAATTTTTATTTACTTTTAAAGGTGTAAAATTGTATTACTATTTTCGACCTTGAAAATTCCAAAAAAAGTATTTGGGCACATTTTATTTTTTTACAAACCCTTTTCCGTCACATTTAGAGCACCCCATTACAGTATATTGTCCTGTTCCGCCGCAATGACTGCATTTGGCCGGACCGCCAGTGTTTCCAGTATATTTGTCATAAGTAACCATATCTTTTCTGTAGCCAGCCCCGTGACACATTGGGCATTGTATTTTTATGACTCCTAAACCATTGCATTGTCCGCACTGGTATTCGTTTTGGTTTTTATTATTAGTAGCTTCTTGAGCAGCTCTTGCCTGTTCTTTTTGCTGCTGATATACTGCTAAATTTTTTAGGGAAACAGGATGTTCAAAACTAAAATCTGGAAAATCAGAACGATTTACAAAATAAACACGTTGACAATCTTCTTCACCATTTTTTCTTACGAAACAACAATGTGATGAATACCCATCTTTCCAATCTGTAGCACTGACTTTACAGCCTTCATAACCCCAATGATTGTTATCGGTAATATAGACTGTTCCTGTTCCTTCAATTTGCCCATACGAGTTAAATTCACCTTCATAATATCGGCTATACATTCGTTGTTCAGAACGTGGAAAAGTTTGTTTACCAATATACTTGCCCTTACTAAAACCTTTGACTTCTATTAATTTTTCATCAACTGTAAGATTTCCATTTTGAGGCAATCCATTTTGATATTCACCAACAAAAGCTAGTTTCTTATCAATATAAGCTTTTGAGCATTTGCCGTGAAATTTATAGTTTTTTATTGGACCAATAATGGTGTATTTATTTCTATTTACATCTTCATCATTCGCTACAAAATCGCCAATTGGCATTCCGTTTTCAAAATTTCCTTTCATTTCAAAACCAAAACCTGTCTCAAGATTTTTAGCTACAAAAACTGTAGATTCCCCGTTTTGACAATCGCCTTTAACACAAAAAGTATATGGGGCTAGATAGGTTATAGGTTGTACTAATTTTTCTAAATAAAATTTACCCCATTTTGTAGTATTTGATTGGTCTTTGTAAGGAACATAACCTGTTATCCCATCTAAATTGAAAATGGCAAAAAAAGCACCTTTCTCGTTTTGAATTTCCCATTTTAGTATGGGTCTGTTTTTTGACAATTCTCCTTTATAAAAAAAACCTTCTTTGGTGTAAAATTCTGTATAACCATCAAAACTATTATCTGGATTTAGATAAGACTCTATTTTGGTTCCATCAGGCGTTTTATAAGTAACTTTTGATTTATAACTTTCAATATCTAATTCTATTCCGTTTTTGAATGAATAATATAGATTTCTTGATTTTCCAGTAAAATTACAGCAACCATTTCGATCACCCGACTGTATTTCGAGACTATCCCCATTAGCATAAACATATTTACCTTGAATAGGATTTCCTTCATAAAAATGTCCTTCATAACTATCGCCGTTAGAGAAATTCATCTTGCCGTAATTGATGGAAACCGTATTTTCATGTCCTCCATAATTACTACTAACCCTTCCTTTGAAAATACTTTTATCTTTAAAATTTAAAACAAAAGTATCTGTGTATGGATCTCCTTTTATTTTGCTTTTTTTTATGTATAACTCTTTTTCGGGAACGAATTGAATTTTGGGAATTTCAATTGGGAGTTTCATTTGAAATAACTCTGGAAAAAGTTCTTTAGTATCTACAGTAGTAGCTGTATTTTGTGCGAAACTTATAAAACCTATAATTGTAATGACAAGGGTATATATTTTTTTCATTGTTTGGAAAATTTAAAAAAAATTAATTTGAGATAAAAACAACATCCGATACAATTTTTGATAATGGTGTTGATGGAATAGTTTTAACTATTGAAATCAAAACACCATTGGATGTTGATTCTAATGCCGAAATTCTGTCATCGGTTACTGTTAAATTTGATTTTTCAATCGCAAAGGTTGAACCTGATAATTTATACAGATTTTTATCTTTTCCAGAAATAAGATAAATATTGTTTCCAGAAAAAACAATGTCTTTAAAAACTCTTGTAGAATCTCCAGGAAGTAAAGTAATAGTAGAGGGTAATGTAATTCCTGTTTTTACAACTTCTATTGTAGTTCCATTGAATTTGTAAATATCTAAAATATCAGAATTATATCGTCTTACAACCATATAGGGATTGTTCAAATTATTTGGATTTTTACAAAGCGTAATAGTATTTACAGAACTCCAACCTAATCCAATACTACCAATACCGTCTAAACTTGTTACATTACTAAAAGTGCTTCCATTGTAACTAATAATATTGATTTTTCCGTTAGAAAGATTGGAAGTGTAGCTCAACCAAGCCCAATATACTTTATCAGTATTACCAACTTTAGAAGCATCATTTGTCATGGGAATATTGGTATTACTACCCGCAACATAATCCATTGGAGTAACTACATCACCAATCCAAGAAAAATTAGTAGGGTTATATCGATACAACATTGGCTTACCATAATTGGAATTGTACCCAACACTCAACATAAAATTGGCGTGGCTTATAGTATGCATATATCCTTGATTGGAACTTGCCGAAATGGCTCCTGAAAAGAAATTTGGGCTATGTACATATATTCGAGTGCCTGCAAACCCATACGATCCGTGAGCTCCGCTTGTAGAATTATAGGAAATCAAACGCGTGTAATTGGTGTCAATTTCAAAATCATCGTTGGCGGAAGAATTTTGAAATCCTACTCTATTAGTACTTGATGCACTATTAAAATCGCCTTGACAATTTAAAACGGCACCATAAGACAAAAGAGAAATTGATGGAACTGTATATTTGGCAAAAGTTGAAAAAACACCATTATCATCAATAATTTTATAAATTTCGGCTGTGTGATAATTGTTATTATTGTTATCACCTTCGGTTGGTGGAAATTGATACAATCTGAACTTAAAAGTTCCACCATTGGAAGCATAAAAACTTTTAGCAGGATTGATTTCTTGAGCAATCGTTCCGGTATTATTTGAACCGCCATCATCTGATGAATTCTCACTGGAACAACCTGAAAGGGTTACTAAAAATTCCAGTAGCATAAAGATAAATATTCTATTCATAATATTAGTTATAAAAATTATGAGTCAAAAATAGCAAGTGAGCAAAAATAAAAAATACGAAAAACTTCGTATTTTTCAAGTTTCAAAACTCAATTTTTCATGACCACATTTTTTGGAATCTTAACTCTATTAATGGATGATTTCCCTTCAATTAACCTTATAAAATAGAGCATTTCGGTGGTCTCGTCATAAAATGGAGAGCCTTCGAAACCATCGCTGTTGACCTTGCTTCCTAGATTGATGGGTTCCGACCATTTTTTCCAAGTATCGTCCAATCGGTACGAAACATAAAGATCATAATTGCCGTAACTGCTGAAACCAATGCTGCTAAAAAGCAAGGTTTTTGTGTCTGACAATAGCTGAGGCATTCCTTCATCGGCGGCGGAATTGATGACTTTGCCCATATTTTGCAACAATCCATAGGTTCCGTCTTCTTTTCTGTTGGCAAAATACAAATCGGTTCCTCCTTGAGTGAAGTCGGTTTCGATTCCCATAATCAAAATTTTACCGTCATTGGACATCGTGAGGTCGGCGTTTTTTTCATAATTATTATAAGCGGCAATTTTCAATGGTTGTAGCGTTTGGTAGCTTCCGTTTTTGTTTTCGAGGAATTCAAATCCGGTTTCGGTCGTGTTCTTATAATATGCGACGCCACCTTTCAGAATGAAACTATCGCTGTAATATTCCAAATAATTATAATTGTCATTCAAACTCAAACTGGGCTCTGCTACGGCTGGTTTTGCCCATTTACCGTCGGCTTGTTTCCTGCTTGAAAAAACCACGTCTTTATTATCAGCATAAGCCGAATAGAAAATTTTTTGTCCGTCTTGTGAAACAATCACATTCGAAACTTCACTATTTTCAAACTCCAACGACTCTGGTTTTGGTAGATTTTCGAAATCAGGGGTGGAATTGATTTTTATTTCAATGGGCACTTCCGAATCTGAAATCCCAATGGCATCTATTTGTTTTTGCCCTGGAATAAGCGCAAAACTGAACTCCACTTTTACCGCAACCACATTGGCAACGGCATTTTCCAAAATGGCATACTCAATTCCGGGATTGAAAACATTGGGCACTTCCTGTACCTTTCTTCGTTTTCGACCAAAATAATAAGCGTGATCCGCGGATGCCGTTGATTTGAAAGTGGGTGTTTTCCAATCTCTTTTTCGTGTCCAAACGGTTTCATAATTTCCCGAACCATTGTCCACCGAAATTTTGGTCACACAACCAGAATTCAGGTTTTCGCAAACTGCCACTTGCTTTACGGTTTGTGGTTTTTCGAAACCCACCTCGATTATTTCGCTCCCATCAAGGGCTCTTTTTGGCATCCAAGCATTGGCCGAAGCACCGCCTTGCGGAAAAGCATCTGGTTTGCCCAAAATTCTTTTGATGCCGTTTTGTTTTCCTCCTAAATCGGTCGAGTATTTAATCAATTTACTCGCCCATTGAATTTGTTGGGCTTTTGCAGAAAAAAGAGCAAAGAATAGAGAAAATAGAATATAGAATATAGATTTTTTCATATTGAATATATTTAGAAAAAGGCTATGAAATTCGATCCATAACCCTTTTCATCACAACTAAAAACGCTTAATTGTTTACCTTAATTTTTTCTACTTTTCTGCCTTTGAAAGCAAAAATGTATTCTCCATCAGAAGTAATATCGATTCCATCACCATAAGTTGGGCTTCCTCCTTTACCTTTAGATTGTACAGACCCTTTGGTTTCTCCATTGGTCATATCAATTCCATAAATGATGTTTTTACTATTTCTTTGATCTCTCAAGAAATAATTGTCGCCAATGTGATAAAAATAATCTACCCCTTTTATTTTGTCCGTGGCATAAGCACGAGAACCATCTTTCTTGTTATAGGCTCCAAGACCTTTTTCGGACAGCACGACTACTTTATCGCCAAAATCGATTACATCTGTAGCTTTTCCAACTCCTGCATCATCGTGTTTTACATCGAATATTTGCTTACCCGAAGCAATTTCGTAGCAATAAAACTGGTCACCATCTCCTGCAAAAACAGTTTTGTCTTCATAAAGAATTAAATCCGTGATGCGTTTGTCGAATTTATCGGAACGCCAAGCCAATTTACCATTAGCGTCGTCCAAACAGACTAATCCATTTTTTTGAGCTTTGTAATCCCAATAAATATAGGGAACTTGTTGTTTATAGGTACCACCCATACCATCAGATCTAGTTTCCAACCGATATTCCTGAACTTGCACTTTTCCACCTATTTGTATCAAAACTTTATTACCAGTCTTGTAAATATTTGGAACACAAAAAGAACCTGTTACTTTCTCTGTTGCCCATAGTAATTTACCCGAAGCCAAATCGTGTTTTTCGACATATTTTGTTCTGTCTCTAGTTCCTAACATCACAATATAAACGGCATCTTCAGTAAATAAAGGATCGGCAATGGTTCTGTAATATTTTTTGCTTTTTGTATTTGAGAACATTCCTCCGCCTCCGCCATCCATATCATTTTCATAAATAGCTTCCCAAAGTTTTTGTCCAGTATTGTAATCATATACCGTAAGTCCGTTGAGATACAAGAAAACTTTATTGTCTTTGATCCACATATCCAAAATGGCTCTTCGGGTTACCAACTCTTTTTCAACAGTTCCCACAAAGGTCGCATCCCACAAAATTTCACCATTTGAAGCATTGATTCTAACCAATTGGTTTTTGAATCCTGCAAACAAAGCACCTAAAGCCGTAGGTTTGAAATTGGCCAAAATGATTTCGTTTTTATCTTTGTTATAAATGTATTTTCCAACTCCTCCTTTGAATCTGTTGGTTTCCCATATTTTTTCACCAGTATTGGCTTTTACCAAAATAATTGACCCTTTTTGTGAAATCAAGAAAGCATCCAATTCCGAGATGTATTTTACGGTTTCGAGTTCGCCTTGATCAGCACCATCTTCACTTTTTGTTCCTTTGGGAATCAGATTTTGATAGGCTTCAGAATTCCATAATTCTTTTCCGGTTTGAATATCAAGACAAGCCACTCTATCGGTACCTAATTTACGTTCATCGAAAAGAAAGAGGTAACCTCCTTTATCTGCACGCCATTGAGTGTATTGATACTCTGATTTATTGGTGCCGTTGGTGGTTAATTTTTTGTAATCTCCGTTCCAAATTGCTTTTCCTGTTGCGTCCAATACAGATGCCGAATTATCATCTGTTCCAATAACTATTTCACCGTCGTAGCCACAAACAGCTAATCTTGTGGCTTTGTTTTCGAATTCTGATTCCCAAACCGTAGCAAAACTTCCTGTTTTTTTTCCAGCTTTACCTCCGGAAACGGCTCCTTTAGCCTTGTCTAATAGTTTACCAAATTGTGCCGAAGTCGGCAATGTTGCCATCATACAGACGGCTAACATAAATAATGATAGTTTTTTCATTTTTTTGCGTTTTTAGTTAGTAAAAATTAAAATGTTATAGTGTAGCGAATTTTATAGCGCTGTTGTTTTTGGAGTTTGAAATAAAATTTATGTTCTAAAATATATTCCGAAAGGAAATTGGTAAAATTTGGATTATTAATATCGCTATCTACTTTGAAAAAAGTGGATACTTTACCGCTTTGTACTACTCCCACATCAGTAACAATCGTCCCTTTGACATCCTTAAACTTTTTGTCTTTTTGCTTCAAGAAATCTTTAGATTGAAAAAGTTCATCCATTTCCTTAGTGACCATTTCGGCTACTTCTTCTTCGTCTGTTAAAACCTTTTTTTGAGCAAAAACACAAGTTGAAACAAAGAGAAAAAAGACAATTGAATAGATATATGCCGGTCTCATTATTGAACAGTTATATTGTTAACTACTAAAACACCTTCGGTAATCGTTGCATTTGCTGTAGTATTATTTCCAATAAAACTGAAGGTTGCTCTAATCTTTTTTCCTGTCATATCCAAGGTTGTTACTTTAATTTCCCCAGAAGTAGAATTGAAATAATCTGCTGGGAAAACAGCTCCATCATTAGTTTTATAAGTAAGCCAAGAAGTAGTCATATTGAATGATTGTTGGGCAGGATAAGTTCCGGTTGCGGCTGGAAAATGCAATTCCAATACTTCTTTACCTCCTTTTTTTACAAATATGTCTATGTATTTTCCTCCAGCAACGGAATTAGTATAATGGGTTGCGGCGGTTTCGTCGGCAGTAATTACTGTTCCATTTTGTTTGAATGAGGTCTTATCTGAAGAGGTCGCTGATGAACTACTTCCAGATTCGTCATTGGTACAAGATACCATAGTGATTGCCAAAAAGGCTAACACTGTTTTTAATACATTTCTCATCATTTTGTTAAGTTTTAAATTAATAATTTAGTACTTAACAAAAGTGTTGCAAATTGCGTTGAGAATCAATACGAAGAAATACGTATTTTTTAAAACTGAATTTGAGGAAACTGTTTTTGAAGTTTCACCATTTTATCGTTGAGTTTCGATAAAAAATGCTGATGACTTTCAGAATTTGGATTGAAAGGTCGGTGAGCCAATCCTTTTTGAATGGTTTCGACTTCTTTCATAATCAAATGACTTTCTTCAGAAATACAAGTCTCGGAAAATCGTTGCCAAATATAATCTATCGCAACGGAATTGGGGTGAATCATATCCTCGGCATAAAAACGGTAATCACGAAGTTCGTCCATCATTATTTCGTAGGAAGGAAAGTAGATTGCAGATTGCAAGATTTGATGGATAGCGGTAATCAAATGTGCTTTACTCAATTGATTTTCTACAAATCCATCTTTGAGGTGACGAACTGGTGAAACGGTAAAAATAAAATTGACGTTTGGATTGATTTTTTGGATTAAATCCAAAGTATTCTGTATCGATTTTTCGATAGTTTCAACCGATAAAATTTCTTTTGAAAATGCTGCTTGAGGCACTTTATGACAATTCGCAACAATAGTATTACTCTCTAAATTACGATAAACCCAAGAAGTTCCGTAAGTAATAATGATATGAGAAGCGGATTGCAATTGTAATTTTAAAGAAGTTGTAATAGCATTCAAATTGGCAATTAAATCCTCCTTGCTAGAATTGCTTAAATCCGAATGTGCATCAAAACAATGCCAACGCTCGTTGTGAAAAAAAACATCTTTATCGGTAAATTGTTTTCCGGAAACGGCAAAATCAATCAATTTTTCAATTGCAAGTGGATGAAATAAAATTCCAAAAGGATTGCAAGAGTTTTCGAACTTAAAATAATCAAATTTCTCTGCTATATTCACAGCAAAACAAGAACCTAAAGACACAATTTTAGCATTGTAATCTATCTTGAAATCCGTTTGAAGAATGGGAATTTTGGTTCTGAATTGCATCTACAATTTTTTACAAAAATAGAGAATTAATTGTAGAATAATTGCGACTTTAAATGTTTAGAATCAGTACCGCCAAATATAATTTTCTCGGATACAATTTCTATTGGATACCCATTTGAATTGTACTCGATTTGGCTATCGTTTCGTTTTATTGAAGATGTAACTTGGTCGTCATCTGCATTTTTAATAGAAGAAACTTCTATGTTGATGATGGTATTGTTGGTTGAAACCTCTTTGGAATAATCCAATAACTTACTGAATCCCAAAATATTATTTAAAGAATTATTTTTAGCATCATAAGCTATTTCAACAGTGTTTTTTACCAAAACTCCTATTCCTGTATTGTCAAAAATCTTCTCCTCTCTAATAAGATTTTCATTTTGAAAATATAAAGTCCCATGATATATTTTAACATCATTGTTATTTGAATCTTTTGCCAACTTTTCATAAGAAATTGTGCCGTCTGAATTGTGAACATAATTTATAACATAGTTGTCGGACGAAATTATTTTGGTCAATTTTCCAACTGAATAGGAATATTCTAAGGTGTTTGTATGCGAATTCGATTTGGTTAGCTCCACTATTTTGGTAATTAAATCTCCTGTGTAATAAAACTCCAAAAAAGCATCAACTTTATCAATAGTTGCGATTTTATTACCATTATAATTTAGAGTAGTAGTAATTGAAGTCCCATCAACTGAAACTTCTACAATCCTTTTTAACATCGGAACTTGCTCGATTGTCTCGGTAGTACAAGAACAAAGCGTCATTAAAACTACAACAAGAATCCCAACTATTTCTTTTAATTTTTTCATATGTGTAAATTATATTTTTTAGCTGTCACATATGTTATCGCATTTTTTCTATAGGTGTTTGCTTACGCAAACTTCTTGTTAATGGCGATTTCATAAAACCATAAAATCTATTTCGCCTTTTTGGAAAGCAAGACTCAAAATTTGATTACAAATCAACTTCTTATAAATAAAAACCACAATATTCACCGCTACAAACCCTATATTTCGGTTGAAATACTATTTTAAACCTCAACATGAATTGATTTCAAACAAAAACAAAACCCTTTCAGTGCTTTTACACTCAAAGGGTTTGTGTTAAAAAACTTAATTTGTTTTATTTTACAAAATCTATCGCTTTTGCTAAGGCTTCCAGAATTCCTTCCACTTTTTTTCCTCCAGCGGTTGCGAAAAACGGCTGACCACCGCCCCCACCTTGGATGTATTTCCCTAATTCACGAACCACAGCTCCTGCATTTAGGTTTTTCTCGGCAACTAATTCTTTCGAAATATAACAGCTCAACATTGGTTTTCCTTCATCGGCTGTAGCCAAAACCAAGAAAATATTTTTGCCCAATGTTCCCAATTCATAAGCCAAATCTTTGGCTCCTTCTGGACTCAAATCGACTTGTTTAGCCAAAAATTGCACTCCGTTAACTTCTTGAAGTTCCTGCGTCAATTCGCCTTTCATATTTTTGGCTTTATCTTTCAATAAAACTTCCAATTGCTTTTTCAATTTCGCATTTTCATCTTGCAACGAATGAACTGCTTTGATAACATCCTGAGGATTTTTTAAAACTGTTTTAACCTCGTCCAAAGTATTTTCCTGAATTTCAAAATAAGATTTCACTGCATCACTTGTAATGGCTTCGATACGACGAATTCCTGCCGCAACTGCACCTTCTGAAATAATTTTGAAATGCCAAATTTCGGCGGTGTTGGTTACGTGAATTCCACCGCACAACTCCATACTTTCGCCAAACTTTATAGCACGAACGGTATCTCCATATTTTTCTCCAAACAATGCCATTGCACCTTCGTCAACTGCTTGCTGGAACGGAATATTTCTTCTTTCGATTAAAGGCAATTGCTCCTGAATTCGAGCATTTACAAAATCTTCTACTTGAGTCAATTCGTCATCTGTCATTTTTGAAAAATGGGAAAAGTCAAAACGCAAATTTTTAGAATTTACCAATGATCCTTTTTGCTCCACGTGAGTTCCCAAAATACTTCTCAAAGCTTGGTGCATCAAGTGTGTAGCCGAGTGATTCGCTGCTGATTTACGTCTTAAATCTGGTCCAACAATTACTTTGAAAATCTCAGTCAAATTAGACGGTAACTCCTTCGTAAAATGGATGATTTGGTTATTTTCTTTCTTGGTATCGATAATATAAATAGCATCACCATTGGCGGTTTCAAGAACCCCGGCATCTCCGACTTGTCCTCCCCCCTCTGGATAAAACGGCGTCATATTGAAAACCAATTGGTAAATTTCGCCGTCTTTTACGCTTTCTACTTTTCTATAACGCGTGATTTTTACTTTGGCTTCGGTGTAATCGTAACCAATAAATTCCTGTTCTTCATCATCAGACAAAATGTTCCAATCGCCAGCTTTTACTTTTGATGCGGCACGAGAACGCTCTTTTTGTTTTTGCAATTCCGATTCGAAAGCGACTTCGTCTAAACTCAATCCTTTTTCAGAAAGAATCAAAGCAGTCAAATCGATTGGAAAACCATAAGTGTCAAATAATTCGAAAGCTTTTTTTCCTGAAATAACGGTATCTTTTGAATTGGTAATGATGTTTTCTAACAAAACCAATCCTTGATCCAATGTTCTCAAAAAAGAATTTTCCTCTTCTCGAATCACGTTGGTACAAAGTGTTTTTTGTGATTTTATTTCCGGGAAAGAATCGCCCATTTGATTGCTCAACGTTTCGACCAATTTATAAATAAAAGGCTCTTTTGTTCCTAAAAATGTAAAACCGTAACGAATGGCACGACGCAAAATTCTACGAATTACATAACCTGCTCCAGTGTTGGACGGCAACTGACCATCGGCAATGGCGAAAGCCACGGCACGAACGTGATCGGCAATGACACGAACGGCAATATTTACTTTATCTTCTTCTTCATTGGAAGCTTTGATAGTGTATTTTGTTCCTGTAATTAATTCGATTTCTCTAATTAATGGCGTGAAAACATCGGTATCGTAATTCGATTGAACGCCTTGCAAAACCATACACAATCTTTCGAATCCCATTCCGGTATCGACGTGTTGCGCTGGTAATTTTTCCAATGAACCATCGGCTTTACGGTTGAATTCCATAAATACGTTATTCCAAATCTCAACAACGTGAGGATGATCGTTGTTTACCAATGATTTTCCTGAAACCAAGGCTTTTTCTTCGGCAGAACGAATGTCCACGTGAATTTCAGAACACGGTCCACAAGGTCCTTGATCTCCCATTTCCCAGAAGTTGTCTTTCTTGTTTCCAAGAATAATTCGGTCTTCGGAAATTAAGGTTTTCCAAATATCATAAGCCTCTTGGTCGAAAGGCACGTTTTCTGCTGGGTTTCCTTCAAAAACAGAAACGTACAGAATATCTTTTGGTATTTTATAGACTTCGGTCAACAATTCCCACGCCCAGTTGATGGCTTCTTTTTTGAAATAATCGCCAAAAGACCAGTTCCCCAACATTTCGAACATTGTGTGGTGGTAGGTATCGATTCCTACTTCCTCTAAATCGTTATGTTTTCCTGAAACACGAAGACATTTTTGAGTATCGGCAATTCTTTTGCTTTTCGGTGTGGCATTACCCAAAAAATATTCTTTGAACTGCGCCATTCCCGAGTTGTTGAACATCAGGGTTGGGTCGTTTTTGAGAACTATTGGTGCTGATGGAACGATTAAGTGTCCTTTGCTTTCGAAAAAATCCAGAAATTGTTTGCGTACGTCTTGTGATTTCATTTTTATTGTTTTTGCCACGAATTACACGAATTCGCACTAATTTTAATATTTGACAATTTGTTTTTTATGCCCCAGATAGTAGTGGAAAGCTTCGAAGTTTTGAAATCTATTTTTTCTTGAGATGGCAGAGCGACCAAAGGAAGCTCCTGCTGGCTCATTAGAAAAAAAGATTTTCAAGACGAGAACTTGCAACGAATAGCTGGAAAAGGCACATTAAAATATTTATTATCGAAAAAAGGGTGTGAGAAATGAAACATTTATTAAATTTGTTCGACTAACCTTTTTCGATGTGCAAAAATAGGGTATTTTAAAATATGGCGAAAGTAAAATATTATTACGATTCCGAAAATCTAGCCTATAGAAAGATAATAACAAAAACCAGAAAGAAAATTGGCGTTGTTTTGTTGTTTTTAGTGGCTTCGGCGTTGTTTGGTCTTTTAAGTTTCATCGTTTTATTGAACACTCCTTATTTTGAAACTCCAAAAAATAAGAAACAGGCTCGTGAAATCGAGAATTTAAAATTGCGTTATGCCATTTTGAACAAAAAAATGGACGAAGTAGAAGACGTGATCGAGTTTATCGAAGAACGGGACAATAATTTATACAGAGTTTATTTTAATGCCTCTCCAATTCCTGAGGAAGAACGAAAATCGGGTTTTAAAGAGGTCGATAGATACAAGGATTTAGAAGGTTACGACAATTCGCAGTTGGTAACAAACACGACAAAAAGAATTGACGTGCTCCGAAAAGAACTCGCAGTTCAATCGAAATCATTGGATGATATTTTGAAAATGGCCAAGGCAAAAGACAAATTATTAGCTGCGATTCCGGCGATTCAGCCAGTGAGAAATGAGAATTTGAAAAGTATGGTTTCGGGTTTTGGGTATCGAACAGACCCTTTTACCAAGGCTAGAAAAATGCACGAAGGAATGGATTTTACCGCCAAAACGGGAACTCCCATTTATGCCACTGGTGATGGCGTTGTGGAAAGAGCTGATAATACGGCTTCGGGATTTGGAAATCATATTGTAATTCGACACGGTTTTGGATATGAAACTTTATATGCGCATCTTAGCCGATACAAATGCAGATCGGGACAACGAATTAAACGCGGCGATATAATAGGTTATGTGGGAAGTACGGGAAGATCGGAAGGGCCACATTTGCATTATGAAGTGCATAAAAATGGTAAAGTCGTAAATCCATTGAATTTTTATTACGGCAATATTTCGGCGGTAGAATATGTTGCCATTGCACAATTAGCTAATCAAGAAAACCAATCATTTGACTAGTTTTCAGGTTGCAGATGGCAGAATTTTAGAGAAAAAATTATTGATATAAAAAAACTATGCATATAGAGTTATCGGCAGACAAAAGATATTACAGCATTGGCGAAGTAGCCAAGGCTTTTGACGTGAATGCATCGCTTATTCGCTTTTGGGACAGTGAATTTGACATTCTCAAACCCAAGAAAAACGCCAAAGGCAACAGAATGTTTACGCCCGAAGATGTGAAAAATCTGCAATTGATTTATCATTTGGTGAAAGAAAGAGGATTCACACTCGAAGGTGCCAGAACCCATTTGAAAGAAGGACAAAAGAAAACTTTGGATAAATTTGACATTATCAGCAAACTGGAAAGCATAAAAGTACAGTTGACGAATATCAAGAATGAACTTTGAAAAATTAAATCAAAAATAAATACTAAACTTTAAATTTAAACAAAAATGGATTTTAAAAAATTTTTACCTTGGATTATTGGAATTGGATTAATATTAGTCATTGCTTTTTGGGTAATGGGAATAATGAACACAGGCTTGCAAAAAGACCAAGCTGTCAATAAAGAATGGGGAAATGTAAACACGGCTTACCAAAGAAGAAATGACCTTATTGGGAATTTAGTAAACACCGTAAAAGGGGCTGCCGATTTCGAAAAAGGAACTTTAACTGCTGTAATCGAAGCTAGAGCAAAAGCGACTTCAATCACTATCGACCCAGCCAATGTAACTCCTGAACAATTAGCTGCATTCAATTCGGCTCAATCTGGTGTTTCTTCATCTTTATCAAGATTATTGGTTAGTGTAGAGCAATATCCAACTTTGAAAGCCAATGAAAATTTCTTGAAACTACAAGACGAATTGGCTAGTACAGAAAATCAAATTCTAACTGCAAGAACTCGTTTTAACGAATCGGTTCAAGATTACAATGGTTATGTATTGGCAATGCCACAAAGTATCTTTTTAGGAAAATACAAAGAAAAACCATATTTCAAAGCAGTTGAAGGTGCTGATAAACCTGTTGAAGTAAAATT